>CAYLZU010000324.1:0-3929 GCA_964388005.1 uncultured Burkholderiaceae bacterium | reverse complement strand
ACTCGACGTGCCCGCCCTGGTAGGAGCTGACGGCGATGCCCTGCACGTCCTCCTGCAGTGCCGCGGTGACGATCTCCTCGACCGAGCGGTTGTGGCCGAGGTGGATCACCTCCGCGCCCATGCTCTGCAGGATGCGCCGCATGATGTTGATGCTGGCGTCGTGGCCGTCGAACAGCGCCGCCGCGGTGACGAAACGCACCTTGTGCGTCGGCCGGTAGGTGGCCAGTTTCCTGATTTCGGAGAGATCGGTCATGGCGGGCGCTCCGCGAGTCGCGACCGCTCGAGTCGCGGACTGCGAGCTTAGCCGTGATGGCAGTGCCGTTCCATCGTCGCGCCCGCAGCCTCGAACGGCTGTGCGCGGCGGGTACCGGCGTTGCGCTCGTTTGATCCCGCTTCGGTCCGGAAACCGCGGAGGGCGCGGCGCGAGACTGCGTGGCAGGCGCGAGCGCCGAGAGCGCCGCCGCCTCCGGCTTCAGCCGGACAGTGCCGGCGACCGCGCCGGGGCCGGTTTCCGGGCGGCAGGCTCGGTCAGGTCCCAGGTCTCGCGCAGCAGGCTGAACAGGGCGCTGATGGAGGGATCGGCTTCGCGCCCGGCCGCGCAGACGAACCACAGCGGCGTCCGCAGCCGCGCCTTGGTCCAGATGCAGATCTCGCCGGCCTTGGCGCGGGCGCGCGCCGACTCTTCGCGCATCAGCGAAACGCCGACGCCGGAGACGACCAGCGTCTCGATCACCGACTCCTGGTCGGCCTCGATGTGGCGCTGCGGCGGCGCGACGCCCTGCTGCTCGAACAGCCGCGTCACCAGCCGGTTGTGGGTGCTGATCGCGGGGGTCAGGATCCACGGCAGGGCGGCGATGTCGCCCCAGTCGGCGGCCTCGATCCTGTCGGCCCAGGCCGCCGGCGCGGTCACGCAGTAGACGAACTCGCGCAGGCGCAGGGCGGTGACGTCCTGCCCCGGCGCGTCGCCGAAGTAGAAGCTGGCGTCCAGCCGCCCCTCGCGCACGCCTTCCAGCGCCGCGCCGGACACCTCGTGGTGCAGTTCCAGTTCGAGCCGCGGGTAGCGCTCGACCGACGCCGACAGCAGGTCGCCGAGCCGGATCGACGCCGGGTTGCTCACCGTGCCGATGCGCAGGGTCCCGGCGACTTCGCCCCGCAGCCGTTGCGCCGCGTGCTTCAGGTCATCGGCCGCCTGCAGCGCCCGCACCGCCAGCGGCAGCAGGTCGCGTCCGGCCTTGGTCAATGTCATGCCGGCCGGCGAGCGCTCGAACAGCCGGGCGTCGAATTCCTGTTCCAGCGCCTTGATCTGACCGCTGACGGCCGGCTGGCTGACGTGCAGACGCTCCGCCGCCCGGGTCAGATGACCCACTTCGGCGACCGTGACAAATGTACGTAATTGATACAGCTCCATCGGTAATCCGTCCTTGGACCCACTCTAACAGCTTGATGTTGCAACGCAATAAGCGGGCCCGGCCGACGATCGGCAATTCTGATGCTAAGCATTTGAAATGACGATTTTATTTTGCCGGCAGCCGGACCTAGATTGGCCTAGGTGCGGTGCACTAACCCAAGCATCCACGCAACTTCAGAGGAGCACACGATGCGCCTGAGAGATGTCGGCCCCGGAATCGGCGGCCTGAACTACGCCCCGCTGCTGCGGGAGACCAATGAACGCAAGTTGCGGCGGGCGCTGGAACGCCTGCCGGAACAATCGGCCGCCGGCGCCCGCGCAGCGGGCGCCTGGCGGTCGATCCGGGCGGCCGCGCGCCGGATGGGCAAGGCCCTGATCGAGGCCAGGATGGCGCAGGCCCAACGCCAGATCGAACTCGAAGCCGCGCGTCTTCAGGGGCGCGACGCGACCGCATTCGGCCGTGACATCGGCTCTCGGTATTACTGACTCCTCGACGGGCGCGGCCGAGCCGCGCCCCGGCGCCATTCGGGCGCCGCTTTCCCAAGTGAGCATCTGGCGAGCGGAGGCCGCATGCCGACCAGGACTTTGAACTTCTTCGGCGACGGGCTGTTCGATCCCCGTCGATGGGGCCGCAGCCCGAAGCGACGCGACACCGCGCCGTTGCGGGCGGAGGCGGCACCGCCGGCACCGATCCGGGAGGTGAGCGCGCGCCGCGCCGAGGCGATGCGCGGGTTCTTCCCGAAGCTGGCCTCGTGGATCGACCAGCACGCCTTCGCGTCCGAGATGAACGAGGTCAACCGGTACCTTTCGCAGGCGACCGACATCCAGGATCTGGAGCGGCGGATCCGCGACATCGAGCGGCGCAGCGGCACGCCGCGCTGGTTTCAGTAAGCGCCTGACCGGCGCCGCGGCGGCGTCCCGGGTCCGGCCGCCTCGCGCCTGGCCGGGCGGTTCTTCGGGCGCGGAACCGGCAGGTGCTGCCGCGCTCGCTCGTGCGTTCCGCCCTCTCGTCTGCCTGCCGTTGCTGCCGTCCGAGCGCAGTACGGAGCGTCCGCGATCGCGGGTGGCACGAGCGGCGCCAATCCTCTGTATCGTCCGATTCCGCTCGACGGCCTGACCGGCCTCGCACGGTCCCCGGGACTCGACATGCGCATCCTCCCCCACCCGAATCCCGATCGCCGGCGCCTCGCGCTCGGGCTGGCGCTTGCCGCAGCGGCGCTGCTCACCGCCTGCGGGCGCGGCGGTCCACCGCAGGGCGGTCCGGGCGGATTCCCGCCGGCGCCGGTGTCGCTGATGGACGTGAAGACGGTCACGGTGCCGGTCCGCTTCGAGTACGTCGGCCAGACCGCCGGCAGCCGCGAAGCGGAAGTGCGCGCGCGGGTCGAAGGCATCCTCGAGAAGCGTACTTACCAGGAAGGCGGCCCGGTCAGGGCCGGACAGGTGCTGTTCCTCATCGATCCGAAGCCGTACGCGGCGCAGGCCGAGCAGGCCGAAGCGGCGCTTGCGCAGGCCGAGGCGCAGCAGACGCAGGCCCGCCGCAACCTCGAGCGCCAGAAGTCGCTGATGGTCGAGGGCATGACGACCCGGCGAGAGTTCGACGATGCCGAATCGGCCGTCGAAACCGCGGCGGCGACGGTGCAACTGGCGCGGGCGCGGCTGACCGAGGCCAAGCTCAACCTGTCGTACACGACGGTGACCTCGCCGGTGGCCGGGGTCGCCAGCCGGGCGCAGAAGTCCGAGGGCAGCCTGGTGTCGCCCGGGCAGGACAGCCTGCTGACGACGGTGTCGCAGCTCGATCCGATGTACGTGAACTTCAGCGTCTCGGAAGCCGAGCGCCTGCGCATCGATCGCGAGATCGCCGAGGGCCGGCTGACGCTTCCCGATCGGGCCCAGGGCGGCCAGACCGTGCGCCTGAAGCTCGCCGACGGCTCCATCTTTCCGCGCCAGGGCCGGCTCGCCTTCATCGATGCGCGCATCAATCCGGCCACCGGCGCCTTCGACGCCCGGGCGGAGATCGCCAATCCCGACGGCGCGCTGCGGCCGGGCCAGTTCGTGCGCGTGATCGTCGAGGGCGGCGAGCGGCCGAATGTGATCGCGTTGCCGCAGCGCGCGGTGCTGGAAGGACCGCAGGGCAAGTTCGTCTACGTCGCCGGCAGGTCGGCCGAAGGCAGGGACGTGGCGCTGCCGCGTCCGGTCGTCGTCGGCGACTGGGTCGAGTTCAGCGACGAACGGCTGTGGCTCATCGAGTCGGGCCTGAAGGCGGCAGAGCAGGTCGTCGTCGAGGGCATGGGCAAGCTGTTCCCCGTGCCCGGCGGCGCGCCGATCATGCCGGGCCCGCCGCCGACAGGCCCGGCCGCCGGCGCGGGAGCCGCGGACAGGAAGTGATGCAGGGCCGGTGTCATTCCCGCCCCTGACGGAAACACTCGGGGGCGGGAGTGACACTGCGAACACCCGGCGCCGTCGAACAAGGACTCCTTGATGTTCTCCCGCTTCTTCATCGACCGGCCGATCTTCGCCGCGG
>CAYLZU010000323.1:0-3948 GCA_964388005.1 uncultured Burkholderiaceae bacterium | reverse complement strand
CCCGCGCGGGTCAAAGCGTTGAACAGGGTCGACTTGCCGACGTTGGGCAGGCCGACGATTCCGCATCTCAGTGCCATGAAGGTTCCCGGCGCGCCTCGGCGCGCGCAAAATCGCGATTATCCCGGTTCAGGGCGTAGCGGCTGCATGGCGATCTTCCTGCGCGAAATCACCCGCGACACCGTGCACGCCGTGTGCCGGCTCGACGCCGGCGACGGCGGCACTCAGGTGGCGCCGAACGCGGTGTCGATCGCGCAGGCGTATTTCGCGCCCGAGGCGTGGTTTCGGGCGATCCACGACGACGAGACGCTGGTCGGCTTCGTCATGCTGAACGACCCGACGCTGGTGGCGCAGCCCGAGGACAGGACGTTCTTCCTCTGGCGGCTGATGATCGACAAGGCGCACCAGGGCCGCGGCCACGGCCGCGCCGCGGTGGAGCGGCTGGTCGAGCACGTGCGCACCCGACCGGGCGCGACCGAACTGCACGTATCGCACGTGAAGACCGCCGACACCCTGGCGCGCTTCTACCGGTCGGTCGGCTTCCGCTACACCGGCGAGGAGGAGGACGGCGAACTGGTGATGGTTCGCGCGCTCGGGTAGCCGTCTTCGCGGTCAGTCGCCGCGCCGCTCACGCCGCCGGCGCGCGCAGTTCGCGCCGGAGGATCTTGCCAATGTTGGTCTTCGGCAGCGGCTCGGTGCGGAACTCGACCAGCTTCGGCACCTTGTAGCCGGTCAGGTGCTGCCTGCAGTGCGCGAGCAGGTCGGATTCGGTCAGCGCCGGGTCCTTGCGCACGACGAAGATCTTCACCGCCTCGCCGGACTTCTCGTCGGGCACGCCGACCGCGGCGACTTCGAGCACGCCGGGGTGCAGCATCACCACGTCCTCGATCTCGTTCGGGAACACCTTGAAGCCGGAGACGATGATCATGTCCTTCTTGCGGTCGGTGATCTTGACCCAGCCCGTGGCGTCCATGAAGCCCATGTCGCCGGTGCGGAACCAGCCGTCGGCGGTGAACACCTTGGCGGTCTCGTCGGGGCGGTTCCAGTAGCCCCTCATCACCTGCGGGCCGCGGATGCAGATTTCGCCCACCTCGCCGAATGGCAGCATCCTGCCGTCGTCGTCGAGGATCGCCGCCTCGGTGTTCGGGATCGGCACGCCGATGTTGCCGCTCCAGTCCTTGATCGACAGCGGGTTGCAGATCGCGATCGGCGAGGTCTCGGTGAGACCATAGCCTTCGACGATCGGCACGCCGGTGGCCGCCTTCCAGCGCTCGGCCACCGCCCGCTGCACGGCCATGCCGCCGGCGGCGCAGACCCTCACCTGCTTCAGCGGCACCTCGCCGAACCCCGGCGCGTTCAGCAGCGCGTTGTACAGCGTGTTCACCCCGAGCAGCACCGTGAACGGCGTGTGCTTCAGCGTCTTGACGAAGGCCGGGATGTCGCGCGGGTTGGTCACCAGCACGATGTGGGCGCCGATCTTCATCAGCACCAGGTTCACGGTCAGCGCCAGCACGTGATAAAGGGGCAACGGAATGACGCCGGTCTCCTTGCCTTCACGCAGGTCGCGCGCGATCCACGCCGCCGTCTGCTGCAGATTGGCGACCATGTTGCCGTGGGTCAGCATCGCCCCCTTGGCCACCCCCGTGGTGCCGCCGGTGTACTGCAGGAAGGCGATGTCCTCGCGCGTCAGCGGCACGTCCTCCAGCGCCTGCTTGCGGCCGGCGGCGAGCGCGTCGCGGAAGGCGACGGTGGCGGCGATGTTCCACGGCGGCACCATCTTCTTCACGTGCTTGACGACGAAGTTCACCAGCAGCCGCTTGGGCGCAGGGAACAGATCGCCGATCTGCGTCGTCACCACCGTGCGCACGGAGGTGCGCGCGAGCACCTGCTGCAGGGTGGCGGCGAAGTTCTCCAGCACCACGATCGCCGACGCGCCGGAATCCTTCAGCTGGTGCTCCAGTTCGCGCGCGGTGTACAAGGGGTTGGTGTTGACCACCGTCATCCCGGCCCGCAGCGCACCGAACAGCGCGATCGGGTACTGCAGCAGGTTGGGCATCATGATCGCGACCCGATCGCCGCGCTTCAGTCCGGCGACCTTCTGCAGGTACGCGCCGAAGGCGCGGCTCATTTCGTCAAGCTCGCGATATGTGATCGACACGCCCATGTTGCCGTAGGCGGGCAGCCCCGCGAAGCGCGAGCAGCTCGCCTCGAGAATCTCCTTCAGCGAGGCGTAGGCCTCGACGTTCACGTCGGGCGGAATCCCCTCCGGATACTGCTTCAGCCAGATGCGATCGACGACCTTGTCGGGCAGCCTTTCCATGATGTGCTCCTTCTCTGCGTTGCCGGTGTACTGGTCGGCCGGCGCGTCTGCGGGCGGATCGGACGACCGCGGGTGTACCGGCACAAGCCCGGACGTCCCTTGGAGCGGCGGTCAGCCGGACGCCCCATCGCGCGCCGCCTGAGCCGCGAAGGAGAGGCGTCGGTGCAAGGGCGGTGACGCTGCCCGGCGCGACCGTCGTGCCCGGAAAGCGGCCAGCCTCCATGTATCAGCACAAGTCTGCGCCGGTTCGCGACAGCGGCCGTTCGCCTGCGTCAAAGACAGGTCACGCGTCCTCAGCGCGAACTGCCGGCGACGCGGCCGCAGATCCCGCTGCCGGCCCGCCGCGGACGGATCGGCGCGCCTCGCTACGCGGCTACCACGGCCTGCCGTTCCAGGACCGGCTGCCGGTCGAAGTAACCGTGAGACTGCCGTCGCCCTCCTGCCGGCCGCCGGCAGCCGGAGTCGCCGTCAGCGCGTAAGCCTGCGTCCCCGACAGTGTCACGGCCAGCGTGTACTGGCCGTCCCTCGTGCGGCCGGATGCCACCCCCAGCCCCCCGCTGGCCAGGCCGGTGAAGGTGGCAGACACGCTGCCGGCATAGGCGCCGGAGTTGCGGAAGATCCGATCCTGGAAGGCGGCGAGTTCGATCATCTCGAGCTGCGCCGCGTGGCGGCTGCTGCGTATCAAGTGGTCGCGATAGCCCGGGACAGCGACCGCGGTCAGGATGCCGGCGATGACCAACACGACCATCATCTCCAGCAGCGTGAAGCCGGCTGCCCGGCGCAGGGTCGGGAAGGCGCGCCGCGGCCTCGCCGCGACCGTTGCTCTATCCGGCGGTGCGCCGCAATCGGACCCCGTTGACGTCGGCAGCGGCAGCTCGGACTCCACTGCGCTGCAACGCGACGATGCCGTCACGCGCGGCCTCGGTTCATCAGTCGACCCTGACGGCGCCGGTGGTGGCGACCGTGATCGCGCTCGACTGCGCCTGTCCGGTGCCGGCGCTGATGGAGAAGGTGACGACGTCCGCCGTCGCGCCCGCGCCGTTGAAGCGCACGACACTCGCCGGGCCGCTCAGCGTCACCGAGGCATCGACGGCAGCGCGCACTCGGACCGGATTTGGCGCCTCGCTCGTCGATGCGTCGCAGGCGCCGTCGCCGTCGCCGTCGCGGCAGACGATGGTTCGCCCGGCCCATGAGGAGGTCCGCACCGGCGCGACGCAGGCAACGCCGTCGGCGCTCGGGCACACGATCACCGGCACGTTGCGACTCATCGCCTCGCTGCGCGCTTCTCTGAGCAGGCCGGTCATCTGCTGGGCAGCGCTGACGGCGCGATTGGCGCGGATCGAGTCGACGAAGCTCGGTGCGGCGGAGCCGAGAAGGACAGCGGCGATCGCAATCGTCGTCATCAGCTCGACCATCGTGACTCCGCGCTGCCGTCCGCCGGCACCGGCGGCCGGCAGCGCGACTTCGGCGAAGCGGCGATGCAAATCGTTGCTCATCAATGTCTCTCTCGACTCGTGCCCGGACCTGGATGCGAGTCCGATTGTGGGAACCGCGCCCCTCCCGCGAAAGCGGGATGTCGTCTGCTGGTGGCACACGAGCGATGAGCGGTGACGAGCACATCGATCGCAAGC
>CAYLZU010000322.1:224-3948 GCA_964388005.1 uncultured Burkholderiaceae bacterium | reverse complement strand
GCCGCCTCGATCTGGCGCGCGGTCAGCCGGCCGCGCTCGGTCGCCTTCAGCCCGAACTCGCCGAAGGCGACGTGAGCGCCGCGCGTGGCCAGGCCGCGGTTGCGGCCCTTGTGCTCCTTGCGGTACTTGCGACGTGCTGGTTGCAGCATCTCTCAGTCTCCGTTCTCACGCGCTGCCGTCGGGCTTCTTGTCCGCCGGCTTGGCGGCGACCTTGCGCACCCGCTTGACGGCCGGCTTCGCCGCCTCGGCCTTCGCCGCCGCTTCGGCAGCTGCCGGGGCAGGTTCGGACGCGACCGCCTCCGACTTCGGCGCATCGGCGCGCCGCGGTGCGCGCCGCGCCCCCGGCGCCGGCGGACGGCGCCCGGACGGCCGGCGGTCTTCCCGCTCCGGCGCGGGCAGCGACTCGGGCGAGGCGGCAGCCGGCGCCTCGCCGCGGCCGAGCGTGTCGCCCTTGTAGACCCAGACCTTGACGCCGATGACGCCGTAGGTCGTCTTGGCCTCGGAAAAGCCGTAGTCGATGTCGGCGCGCAGCGTGTGCAGCGGCACGCGGCCCTCGCGGTACCACTCGGTGCGCGCGATCTCGATGCCGTTCAGGCGCCCCGCGCTCATGATCTTGATGCCCTGCGCGCCCAGGCGCATGGCGTTCTGCATCGCCCGCTTCATGGCGCGGCGGAACATGATCCGCTTCTCCAGCTGCTGGGTGATCGAATCGGCGATCAGCTGCGCGTCGACCTCGGGCTTGCGGATCTCGTCGATGTTCACGTGCACCGGCACGCCGAGCATCTTCTGCAGCTCGACCTTGAGTGCCTCGATGTCCTCGCCCTTCTTGCCGATCACCACGCCCGGCCGAGCCGAGAAGATGGTGATGCGGGCGTTCTTCGCCGGGCGCTCGATCAGGATGCGGCCGACCGAGGCGCTGCGCAGCCGCTTCTTCAGGTACTCGCGGACCTTCAGGTCCTCGCCGAGCATGCGGCTGAAGTCATCGCCGGTGGCGAACCAGCGCGAATTCCAGTTGCGCGAGACCGCGAGGCGGAAGCCGGTGGGGTTGATCTTCTGGCCCATGATTGACCTTATTTGCTTTTCGCGTCGCCGACGGTGACGAACACGTGGCAGGACTTCTTCTCGATCCGCGTGCCGCGACCCTTGGCGCGCGCCGAAAAACGGCGCAGCACCGGCCCGCGCTCGACGAAGATCTTCGTCACCCGCAGCTCGTCGATGTCGGCGCCGTCGTTGTGCTCGGCGTTGGCGATCGCCGACTCGAGCGCCTTGCGGATGATCCCGGCCGCCTTCTTCGGCGTGAAGGCGAGGATGTTCAGAGCCTTGTCCACGGGCTTGCCGCGGATGAGGTCGGCGACGATGCGTCCCTTCTGCGCCGACAGGCGCACGCCCCTCACCGATGCGGTGGTCTCCATCTGTCTGCTCCTACTTCTTCGCCGGCGCCGACGACTTCCTGTCGGCGGCGTGGCCCTTGAACGTGCGCGTCAGCGCGAACTCGCCGAGCTTGTGCCCGACCATCTGCTCGGTGATGTACACGGGCACGTGTTGCTTGCCGTTGTGCACGGCGATGGTCAGGCCGATGAAATCGGGCACGATGGTCGAACGGCGCGACCAGGTGCGGATCGGCCTCTTGTCCTTGCCGGCGGCGGCCGCCTCGACCTTCTTCTGCAGATGCCCGTCGACGAACGGACCTTTCTTCAGTGAACGCGACATGGTTGACCTCTACTTGCGGTGCCGGCGCTGCACGATCAGCGACTCGGTCCGCTTGTTCTTGCGCGTGCGGTAGCCCTTGGTCAGCGTGCCCCAGGGGCTGACCGGGTCGCGCTTGGTGCCGGTACGGCCCTCGCCGCCGCCGTGCGGGTGGTCGATCGGGTTCATCGCCACGCCGCGCACGGTCGGCCGGATGCCGCGCCAGCGCATCGCGCCGGCCTTGCCGAACTGGCGCAGG
The DNA here is from genome assembly GCA_964388005.1 of uncultured Burkholderiaceae bacterium. Classification (GTDB taxonomy): domain Bacteria; phylum Pseudomonadota; class Gammaproteobacteria; order Burkholderiales; family Burkholderiaceae_F; genus JADJWR01. The sequence continues at coordinate 2,003 of CAYLZU010000322.1, read as the reverse complement.
TTGTTCTCCTCGTTGCCGACCTCGCCGATCGTGGCGCGGCAGTCGATCAGCACGCGGCGGATCTCGCCCGAACGCAGTCGAAGCTGCGCATAATTGCCCTCCCGCGCCAGCAGTTGCACCGAAGTGCCGGCGGAGCGAGCCAGCTGCGCGCCCTTGCCCGGGGTCATCTCGACGCAATGGATCGTCGTGCCCACCGGGATGTTGCGCACCGGCAGCGTGTTGCCGACGCGGATCGGCGCCTCCTGGCCGCTCACCACCTCGGCGCCGACGCCCAGCCCTTTCGGCGCGACGATGTAGCGGCGCTCACCGTCCGCGTAGCACACCAGCGCGATGTGCGCCGAGCGGTTCGGGTCGTACTCCAGCCGCTCCACCCGGCCGACGACGCCGTCCTTGTTGCGCTTGAAGTCGATGATCCGGTAATGGCGCTTGTGGCCACCGCCCTGGTGCCGGGTGGTGATCCGGCCCTGGTTGTTGCGGCCAGAGCCGCGCACCTGCTTCTCCACCAGCGACGGGTGCGGCTTGCCCTTGTGCAACTGCGGGTTGACGACCTTGACCAGAGCCCGCCGGCCGGCCGAAGTCGGCTTGACTTTGACGAGCGGCATCAGCCGGCCTCCTGCATGAAGTTGATCTCCTGCCCGGCCTTCAGGCTCACGTAGGCCTTGCGGACCGTGCCGCGGGTGCCGGTGAAGCGGCCGAAGCGCTTGGTCTTGCCCTTGCGGTTCAGGATCGACACGCGCTCGACCTGCACCTTGAACAGCATCTCGACCGCCGCCTTCACTTCCTGCTTGGTCGCCGAAGGCGTGACGCGAAACGCAACCTGGTTGTTCTTCTCGGCGAGCATCGTGCTCTTCTCTGAAACGATGGGCGCCAGGAGAACGGCGTACAGACGCTCGTTGTTCATCCCCACATCTCCTCGAGCTTCGCCATCGCGCCCTTGGTGACGATGACCTTCCGGTAGTGGATCAGCGACAGCGGATCGGCATAGCGCGGCTCGACGACGAGCACGTTCTTGAGATTCCGCGAGGCAAGCAGCAGGTTCTCGTCCATGCTGTCCGTGATCACCAGCGCCGAGTCGAGCCCCATCGCCTTCAGCTTGCCGGCGAGCAGCTTGGTCTTCGGCGCCTCGACCGACAGGCCGTCGATCACGGCGATGCGACCGTCGGCGGCGAGCTTCGACAGAATCGAGCACAGTCCGGCGCGGTACATCTTCTTGTTGACCTTGTGGGTGAAGTTCTCGTCCGGCGAGTTGGGGAAGGTGCGGCCGCCGCCGCGCCAGATCGGGCTGGAGGTCATACCGGCGCGCGCGCGGCCGGTGCCCTTCTGCCGCCACGGCTTCTTGGTCGAGTGCTTGACCATCTGCCGGTCCTTCTGCGCCCGCGTACCCTGGCGTGCGTTGGCCTGGTAGGCGACCACCAGCTGATGCACCAGTGCCTCATTGAAGTCGCGGCCAAAAACGGCCTCCGGCGCCGGCACGGTGGCGGTTGCCTCGCCCTGGGCGTTCAAGACTTGCAGTTCCATCGCGCCTCCTAGCCCTTGACCGCGGGTCGGACGATGACGCGGCCGCCCGCCGAACCCGGCACCGCGCCGCGCACGAGCAGCAACTGGCGCTCCTTGTCGATACGAGCGATCACCAGGTTCTGCGTCGTGCGCTGGACGTCGCCGAGGTGGCCGGCCATGCGCTTGCCCGGCATCACTCGACCCGGATCCTGGCGCATGCCGATCGAGCCCGGCGCGTTGGTCGACACCGAGTTGCCGTGCGAGGCGCGGTTCGACGAGAAG
>CAYLZU010000322.1:0-214 GCA_964388005.1 uncultured Burkholderiaceae bacterium | reverse complement strand
CGTCGACCTTCTGACCCTCGCTGAAAAGCTCCACCGAAAGCGTGCCGCCGGGCTTGAACTCCCGTGCCCGCGCTGCCTCGATGTGGAACTCCTTGAGCACCTCGCCCGCCTCGACGCCGGCCTTGGCATAGTGACCGGCGAGAGGCTTTGCCACACGGGAGGCGCGGCGCTTGCCGAAGGCAACCTGCACGGCGCTGTAGCCGTCGGCCTCGGC
>CAYLZU010000321.1:1594-3976 GCA_964388005.1 uncultured Burkholderiaceae bacterium | reverse complement strand
GTCCGATCGCGTGGTTCAGTGTGACGACGTTGGCGATGTGCACCTGATCGTTGCCGAGTGCATTGTCCTTCGGGATGTCGTTCTCGTCCACCAGGATGATCGCCGCCGCCGAGTGCAGGAACATGCCGACGAAGAGGAAGAACGCGTTGAGCATCGCCAGCACCGCCCACGGATCGCGGGTGATGCCGACCATCTCGCGCGCCAGCGTCTGCGGCAGCTGCGCCTCGGTCAGGTACAGGCCCAGCAGGGCGGAAGCCGCCACCAGCAGCATCACCGAGCCGGTCTGCACGCCGCCTTCGATGATGGCGTCGCGCAGGTGCGACCAGTTCAGTTCGCGGTAGATGAGCGCCCCGATGACGATCGCCGCCACCACCGCCAGCGCCGCGCCCTCGGTGGCGGTGACGACGCCGCCGAAGATGCCGCCGAGGATGATGACCGGCATCATCAGCGCCCAGAAGGCCTCGCGGAAGGCGCGTCCGAGCTTGCGCAGCTCGAACAGCTCCTCGACCGGCCAGTTGTAGCGCACGGCGTAGACGTAGGACAGCGCCATCATCGCGAAGCCGGCCAGCAGGCCGGGAACGATGCCGGCGACGAACAGCTGCACCACCGAGGTGCCCGCCATCACCGCGTACAGGATCATCGGAATCGACGGCGGGATGATGATCGCCAGCGACGCCGACGACGAGGTCACCGCGGCCGCGAACGGCGCCGGGTAGCCGCGCTTCTTCATCGCCGGAATCATGATCGAGCCGGTGGCGGCGACATCGGCCACCGCCGAGCCGGAGATCTCGGCGAAGAACATCGACGTCAGCACGTTGACCTGCGCCAGCGCGCCGCGGATCGAGCCGAGCAGGGCCGAGGCGAAGTCGATCAGCCGCCGCGAGATGCCGGAGGTGTTCATGATCGCGCCGGCGAGGATGAACAGCGGGATGGCGATCAGCGGAAAGCTGGTCGCCCCCTGGTACATGGTGATGGCCACGTTCGGCAGCCCGCTCGGGCCCTGGCTGGCGAGGATCGCGGCCACGGCGGCGATGCCGATCGACACCGCGATCGGCACGTTCATCAGCACCAGCGCCACCACGGCGACGAAGACCCAGAACGCCGTCATGGCCGCGACCGCCCCGAGCGCATCCGGAGAACGCCGCCGGCGGCACGGTTCATGGCCGTCGCGCCTCGGCGAGCACCCGCGGCAGCGTCGTCGTCTCGGCGACGATGAACAGCACCGCGCTCACCGGGATCACCGACTGCGCCCAGGCCACCGAGACGCCGGGCAGCGACACCAGGTTGTCGTCGGCAAGCACCTCGAGCACGCTGTAACCGACCCAGGCGAGCAGGACGAAGAAGGCGAACACGCAGAACTCGGCGACGAGCGCCGCCACCACCCGCCATATCGGCGGCAGCATTCGGACGATCTCGGGCACGGTGATGTGGGCGCGCTTGAGCGTCGCCAGCGCGGCGCCGTAGTAGGTCACCCAGGCGAGCAGGATCGAGGCGACCTCGTCGTACCACACCAGCGCGTTGCCGCTGTAGCGGAAGGCCACGCCCGCGGTCACCTCGGCCGCGAGCGCCACCATCAGGACGATGACGATCCATTCGAGGGTCCTTTCGAACCCGCGGCGAAAGGCCCCTCCGAACACGGTCTACTTGCCGAGCGCGATGGCGCGGTCGATCACGTCCTTCGAACCCGCCACTTCCCTGGCGAACTCCTCGTACACCGGCTTGCTGGCGGCGACGAAGGCGTCCTTGTTCGGCGTGTTGACGGCCACTCCGGCGGCCTTGATCTTGCCGAGCAGGTCCTCGTCGTCCCGGGCCGCCTTCTCGTAGACGAAGGCCTGCGTCTCCTTCGCCGTGTCCTCGAGGATCCTGCGCACGTCGGCCGGCAGGCTGTCCCACTTCCTGGCGCCGACCGTGACGTAGGCCGGCGTGTAGACGTGGCCGGTCAGCGACAGGAACTTCTGCACCTCCTGGAACTTGGCGCTGTAGATCTGCGTGAACGGATTTTCCTGGCCGTCCATCACCCCGGTCTGCAGCGCGGTGAAGACCTCGGAGAACTTCATCGGCGACGGGTTGGCGCCGTAGGTCTGGAACATCTTGACCCGCCACTTGCCCTCCGGCACGCGCAGCTTGATGCCCTTCAGGTCTTCGGGCGTGTTGATCGGCCGCCGGTTGTTGGTGATGTGGCGATAGCCGTTTTCCCACACCGCGACGACCCTGAGCCCCTTCTTCTCGGCCTCCGGCGCCAGCTTCGACCAGAACACCTCCTTCTCGATCCGCCCCATGTGGGCGCGGTCCTTGACCAGGTACGGCATCTCGAAGACGCCGAACAGATCCGCCTCCGAGGACATCACCGTCGACGGCAGCGCCATGTCGACCGTGCCGAGC
>CAYLZU010000321.1:0-1584 GCA_964388005.1 uncultured Burkholderiaceae bacterium | reverse complement strand
CAGCTTCTGCAGCAGTTCCTTGTCGCCGCCGAGCTGGCTCGAGCCGTAGACGACCACCTTGGCCTTGTCGCCGAGCCTGGCGTTGGCGCGCCGGGCGAACTCCTCGGCGCTGGCGGCGAACAGCGACCCCGGCTCGCCGACATGGCCGAACTTGATCTCCATCTGCGCCAGCGCCGGCCCGGCGGCGGCGGCGGCGGTGATGACGGAGGCGGCGCCGATCAGCCAGCGGCGGCGGCTCGAGGCGAACAGCGCTTTCATCGTCTTGTCTCCTTGGCTTGGTGTGTGGCTCGGTCGTTGTCCTGCTCAGGCCGCCCGGCGCCGCTCGACCGCCGCGCCTTCGGCGCCCGCGCGCAGCACGTCCATCGCCGCCTGCACGCCGCCGGCGCGGTGCGGCACCTTGGCCAGCGCCAGGCCCATCTCGACGCCGGCAAGGGTACCCATCAGGCTGAGGTCGTTGAAATCGCCGAGGTGCCCGATGCGGAAAACCCGGCCCTTCAGCTTCGACAGGCCGGTGCCGAGCGACATGTTGAACCGTTCCAGGATCAGCGCCCGCAGCGCGTCGGCGTCGTGGCCGTCGGGCATCAGCACCGCGGTCAGCGAATCCGAGTACTCGGCCGGGTTGCGGCACAGGATCTCCAGCCCCCAGGCGCGCACCGCCGCCCGCGTCGCGTCGCCGAAGCGGCGGTGGCGGGCGAACACGTTGGGCAGCCCCTCGGCCAGCAGCTGGTCGAGCGCCGCCGACAGCCCGTACAGCAGATTGGTCGACGGCGTGTAGGGCCAGTAGCCGCCCCTGTTGGCCTCGATGATCTCGTCCCAGCGCCAATAGCTGCGCGGGAAGGTCGATGCCTTCGCCGCCGCCAGCGCCTTGTCGCTGACGGCGTTGAAGCCCAGTCCCGGCGGCAGCATCAGGCCCTTCTGCGAGCCGCCGACGGTGACGTCCACGCCCCATTCGTCGTGGCGATAGTCGATCGAGCCCAGCGACGAGATCGTGTCGACCAGCAGCAGCGCCGGATGGCGGGCGGCATCGATGGCGCGCCGCACGGCGGCGATGTCCGAGGTGACGCCGGTCGAGGTCTCGTTGTGCACCACCGCAACCGCCTTGATCGCGTGCGCGCGGTCCTCGGCGAGCCGGGCTTCGATCCGCGCCGCGTCGACGCCGCTGCGCCAATCGCCGGCGATGAATGTCGGCGCCAGGCCGAGGTTCTCCGCCATCTTCTTCCACAGCGAGGCGAAGTGGCCGGTCTCGACCATCAGCACCGCATCGCCCGGCGACAGCGCGTTGACCAGCGCTGCCTCCCAGGCGCCGGTGCCGGAGCCGGGAAAGATCACCACCGGGTTGCGGGTCTGGAAGATCTGCCGGATCTCGGCCAGGACCTTCTTTCCGAGCAGCGCGAACTCCGGCCCACGGTGATCGATGGTCGGCTGGTCGATCGCCCGCAGCACCGCGTCGGGCACGTTGGTCGGCCCCGGAATCTGCAGGAAGTGGCGACCGGCGGGATGAGAGTTCAGCTTCGGCATGGCGGCTCGGCGGCGGCAGCCCGGCGCGGTCGCCGGACAGGTCGGGGAGGTTAGTGGGCTGGTATA
>CAYLZU010000320.1:0-3992 GCA_964388005.1 uncultured Burkholderiaceae bacterium | reverse complement strand
AGCGTGAACCAGCCGTCGCGATTGTCCACCAGCATCTCGATGCGCAGGGGCACGGCGCCGAGCAGTTCCGCCGGCACCAGGCCGGGCTGTGCCGAGACCGTCACCTCGACCGCTTCGGCCGCGGTGCCCCGGGTCACGAGCATCTGGCGCACGGTGTTCAGGGTCGCGGTGGCGTCGGCGCCGAGCGCGTAGACGCGCCAGCTGCGGCCCTTCGGCGCCGCCGGCAGGCGCGGGTCGGCCGCCGCCCGTTGCTGCAGCCGGATCACGTAACGCTGGCCGTCGACGATCGTCCGCAGGTCGATGGCCACGCCCTGCATGACGATCCGCTCGTCGGTCATGACGGCGGCGCGCAGCACCGCCGGGTCGACCGCGAACACCTCGGCGCCGGTCAGCTTTCGTTTGGCGGTTGCCGGCGGCGTCGGGGCGGCGCAGGCGGCGAGCGCGGCCGCGGCGGCTGCCAGCAGCGCCCGTCGCTTCACCGCCCCGCTTCCTGCGCCGGCGTGCTGCCGAAGAGGCGGCGCAGCAGCCGGACGATGAAGCGGAACAGCTTGGGCAGCAGCCAGGCGGCGATCAGCACCAGCACCAGCACGATGCCGGCGGCGACCCACGGATAGGCGAGCACCAGCAGCAGCAGGCCGCCGGCGAGCGCGTCTTCCGCCGTCGAGACGGCGACGTTCGAGAACGGCTCGGGCGAGGTGTTGACCAGCGCCCGGCCGCCGGCCTTGGTGAAGTGGCTGGTGGCGGCGAGCGAGCCGCCGAGGATGGCGGCGATCGTCGCCCACAGGGCGGAGTCGCCGCCGAGCACGGCCGCGGCGAGCGCCGCGCCGGCGGGGATGCGGATCAGCGTGTGCACGCTGTCCCACAGCGAATCGATCGCCGGCACCTTGTCGGCGAGAAACTCGACCGCCATCATCGAGCCGGAAGCGCCGAGCACCCACGGGTGCGCCAGCACCGAGAGTCCGGCCGGCAGCTCGACCCACCCCATCCAGCCGGCCAGCCCGACCGCGAACAGCACCAGGTACAGCCGGATGCCGCTGGCGAAGCCGAGCACCGAGGCGATGGCGATCAACTGCGCGGTATCGAAAGAGTCCATGGAACACCTGCTCGGTTGGGCGGCGGCGCAACGGCCCGGCAGCCGCCGGCGTTGACGCCGCGCCGTTCACATCTCCTCGTCGTCGCCCTCGGCGGCGGCGATCTCGGCCTCGTATTCAGCGACCCAGCGCGGCTTGCGCTTGTCGAGGAAGGCGCGCACGCCCTCGCGGCCGTCGTCGGAGGCGCGGATGGCGGCGATGCGCTCGGCGGTGTCCTCCGCCAGCGCCTCGTCGATCGGGCGGCCGGCGACATCGCGCACCAGCCGCTTGGCCTCGCGCACGGCGCTGGCCGAGGTCTGCAGCAGCGCGGCGACGATCTCCTCGATGCGCGCGTCGAGCGCCTCCGGCGCCGCGACCACGTGCACGAAGCCGAACCGCAGTGCGCAGGCGGCGTCGAAGCGCTCCGCCGTCAGCGCGTAGCGGCGCGCCGCCTGCTCGCCGAGCGCGCGCACGACGTAGGGGCCGATCGTGGCCGGGATCAGCCCGAGCCTGGTCTCGCTGAGGCAGAAGTGGGCCGTGCTCGCCGCCACCGCGATGTCGCAGGCGGCGACCAGGCCCACGCCGCCGGCATAGGCGTCGCCGTGCACGCGGGCGATGGTCGGCTTCGGGCAGAGGTAGATGGTGCGCAGCATGTCGGCCAGCGCGCGGGCGTCGGCGCGGTTCTCGGCGTGCGAGTAGCCGGCCATGCGCCGCATCCAGTCCAGGTCCGCCCCGGCGCAGAAGGCGGGCCCCCGCCCGGCGAGCACGATCGCGCGCACGCCGTCGTCGGCGCCGAGACGGGTGAACGCCGCCGCCAGCTCGGCGATCAGCGTCTCGTTGAAGGCATTGCGTACCTTCTCGCGCGCGAGCCACACCACCGCGACGCGGCGGGCGACGTGGATCTCGAGTCCGTCTGTCATGCAACCTCCTTGCCGGTCGGGCGCCGCGCGCCCGGCACTCATTGCAGGATTCTCGCCAGAAACCGGTCCATTTCGGCAAGCGCCGCGGCGCGCGCCACGGGATTGCCGCCCACGTGCACGCCGGCGCGGTTTGCGCCGTTGGGCACGTCGGCGCGGAAACGCACCGGTCGCCGGCTGTCGAAACCGTGCATGCTGTCGGGGTAGATCGTCAGCGCGATGTCCACTCCCGGTTGGCCCTGGCGCGTTCGGTCGACGAGCCGCTCGCAGGCTGCGGGCGGGGTCCAGTCGTCGTCGGCGGCGAGCAGCATCAGCAGCGGCGCGGCGACGGCGAAAGGCTTCTTCAGCACATTGCCGCAGCCGGGATAGAAGGCGATCGCCCCGGCAACGTCCGCATGCCCCGGTCGCAGGCTGTTCAGGGCGCCGAGCAGCGTCGTGGCGCCATGCGACCAGCCGAGCAGCACCAGCCGCCGCGCATCGACATCGGGCCGCTGCCGCAGCCACTGAAGCGCCGCCATCACGTCGGCGCGCCGGGTCGCGGCGTCGATCGTCCGCTCGCCGAGGCGCACGGTGCAGATCGGCCCCGAGCCGCGCGAGCCGAAGCTGTCGGGCAGCAGGACGTGGATGCCGGCGGCGTGCAGCCGTTCGGCATAGTCGGTGTACCGCGCATCGAGCGTGACGCCGTCGCGCCGGTACAGCCCGCCGCAGCCATGCAGGGCGACGACCGCCGGCCGCGGCCCCTCGGCGCCGGCCGGCAGCCAGTGCGCGGACAAGGCGACCGCCTCGGCGCCGCCGATCTCGACCCGCTCCGCCCGGCCGGCGGCGGGCAGCAGCATGGCGGCGGCCAGCAGAACGGCGCCGGACCGCCGGCGCAGCTTCGCCCGCACCGGCCCGCGCGGCGGAACCGGGCGGCCGGAGGCTGCAGCGCTGGCGCCTTGCCCACCCGCCGCGCCTGCGGCTGCGCACTGGCCGCCGCTCGGCATGGCCTTGCCGGCGGCGCGCGCGCGCCTCGATCCGGCGCTGGTCGAGGCGGGCATCGTCAGTCCCGCAGCCCGCGGTCGAAGCGCTTGGCCACTTCTTCCAGCATCACTTCGGTGGCGCCGCCGCCGATGGCGAGGATCCGCGCGTCGCGCACCAGCCGCTCGATCGCGCTCGCGCGCATGTAGCCCATGCCGCCGTGGAACTGCTGGCAGTCGTACATCACCTCGTTGACGAGTTCGCCGGTGAGCGCCTTGAGCATCGACACTTCGCGCACGTTGTCCTGCCCCTGGTCGACCTGCCAGGCGCAGTGATACAGCAGTTGCCGCGCCGCTGCGACCTTCGCCGCCAGCATCGACAGCCGCTGCCGGATCGCCTGCCTGTCCCACAGCGGCGCGCCGAAGGCCTGCCGCTGCGTGACGTGACGATAGGTGAGATCGAGCGCGGTCAGGCAGTGGCCGATGGCCATCGCCCCGAGCGCGATGCGCTCGGTCTGGAAGTTGCGCATGATGGCGTAGAAGCCCTCGTTCTCCTCGCCGAGCCGGTTGGCCGCCGGCACGCGGCAGTTCTCGAACGCCAGTTCGGCGGTGTCGGAGGCGAGCCAGCCCTGCTTCTTCAGGGTGCGGCTGACCCGCAGCCCTGGCGCGCCCTTCTCGACGGCGAAGATCGAGATGCCGCGCGAGCCGGGTTCGCCGGTGCGCGCGGCGACGAAGTACAGATCGGCGTGCACGCCGTTGGTGATGTAGAGCTTGGCGCCGTCGATCGCGTAGGTGTCGCCGTCGCGCCTGGCGCGGGTGCGGATCGAGGCGACATCCGAGCCGGCATCGGGCTCGGTGACCACCACCGCGGTGATGCACTCGCCGCGGCAGATCGCCGGCAGCCAGCGTGCCTTCTGCTCGGCCGTGCCGGCCTGCGCCAGATGCGGGCTCGCCATGTCGGTGTGCACAAGAACGGTGACGACGAACCCGCCGGAGGTCGAGCGCGACAGCGCCTCCTGGAAGACGACGCTGGTGACCATGTCGGCGCC
>CAYLZU010000319.1:1462-3993 GCA_964388005.1 uncultured Burkholderiaceae bacterium | reverse complement strand
CCTGTGACCCCTGCCGTGTGAAGGCAGTGCTCTACCGCTGAGCTAACCACCCGAGAAGCGGCGCGCAGTTTACATGACGGGTCCGCCTAGAATCGGCAGCGCAGTGAACCTCGCCCGCCATCTTTTCCGGAGCGCGCGCCGGCTGCCCGGCCAGCCGGCGGTGATCGAGCGCGACCGCGCCGAATACTCCTACGAGGCGCTGGCGAGGCGCGTGCTGGCGCTTGCCGGCTCGATGCGCACGCGGCTCGGCGTCGCCCCCGGCGACCGCGTCGGGCTGCTGATGCGCAACAACGCCGCCTACGTCGAGGTGCTGTACGCGTGCTGGACGGCGGGCGCGGCGGCGATCCCGATCAACGTCAAGCTGCATCCAAGGGAAGCAGCCTTCATCCTCGACGATGCGCGGGCACGGCTTTGCTTCGTCACCGACGACGTCGACGGCCGGTCGATCGATGCCGCGCGCGCCGGCGGCGCGACGACCTGTATCGACGTCGATGGGCGCGAGTACCGCGACCTGCTGCGGGCGCCGCCAGCCGCGGTCGCGGAGGTTGCCGCCGACGACCTGGCCTGGCTGTTCTACACCAGCGGCACCACCGGGCGGCCGAAGGGCGTGATGCTGACCCACCGCAACCTGCTGGCGATGACGCTCAACTATCTCGCCGACGTCGACGCCGCCGCCGCCGGCGACCACCTGCTGCACGCGGCGCCGATGTCGCACGGCTCCGGCCTCTACATTCTGCCCAACGTCGCCGTGGCCGCCACGCAGCTCGTCCCCGCCGCGCGCGGATTCGACGTCGCCGAGCTCGACCAGATCCTGACGCTGGTGCCGAAGGTGAAGTTCTTCGCCGCGCCGACGATGGTGATGCGGCTCGCCGACGGCATCAAGGGCGACGCCCGGGGCCTGAAGCTGATCGTCTACGGCGGCGGGCCGATGTACGTCGCCGACTGCCTGCGCGCGCTCGACCGCTTCGGCCCGCGGCTGACGCAGATCTACGGCCAGGGCGAGGCGCCGATGACGATCACCGTGCTGCCGGCGGCCGAGCACGTCGACGATCACGATGGCCGGCGACTGCAACGACTGGCCTCCGTCGGCCGGGCCCAGACCGGGGTCGAACTCGCCGTCTTCGACGAGCGCGACCGGCCGCTCGCCGACGGCGAGATCGGCGAGGTATGCGTGCGCGGCGAGATGGTGATGGCGGGCTACCTGGACAACTCCGAGGCGACGGCGAAGACGCTCGCCGGCGGCTGGCTGCACACCGGCGACCTCGGCCATCTCGACGCCCAGGGCTACCTGACGCTGGTCGATCGCAGCAAGGACCTCGTCATCTCCGGCGGCTCGAACATCTATCCGCGCGAGGTCGAGGAGGTGCTGCTGCGCCATCCGGCCGTGCGCGAGGCGGCGGTGATCGGCCTGCCGGACGCGGACTGGGGCGAGATCGTGGTCGCAGTGGTGGTCGTTGCCCCCGGCGCGCCACGCGACGACGCGGCGCTCGACGCGTTCTGCATCGGGCACATCGCCCGCTTCAAGCGGCCGAAGCACTACGTCTTCGTCGACGAGCTGCCGAAGAACGCCACCGGCAAGGTGCTGAAGCGGGAGCTGCGCGAGCGGCTCGCCGGCTGAGGTCCGGTCCGCGGCCGGTCAGCCGCCGGCAGCCGCGGCCCGGCGCCAGACCGCCCCGCCCTTGCACTGCCGCTCGATGCCGTCGAGCACCGCCTCGTGGGCGGCGATCTCGGCGGCGTCCGCTGGCCGCACGCGCAGCCGCGAGAAGTCGATCGGCGCCATGTCGGCCGACGCGGAGGCCGTCTCAGGTCGATCACCAGGCTGTCCTGGCCGCGGGTCATCGCCAGGTAGACGTCGGCCAGCAGCCCGGCATCGAGCAGCGCGCCGTGCAGCGTCCGGTGCCGGTTCGACACCCCGTAGCGCTCGCACAGCACGTCGAGCGAATTGCGCTTGCCCGGGTGCAGCTCGCGGGCGAGCGCCAGCGAGTCGGTCACCCTGGCGCAGTGCTGCGCGAACGGCGGGCGACCGAGCTTCTTCAGCTCCTCGTCGAGGAATTCGAGGTCGAAGCCGGCGTTGTGGATGATCACCTCGGCGTCGCGGACGAAGGCGAGCAGCTCGTCGGCGATGTCGGCGAACCTAGGCTTGTCGGCGAGAAACTCGGTCGTCAGGCCGTGCACCGCCAGCGCGCCGTCGTCGCTGTCGCGCTCGGGGTTGACGTAGTGGTGCAGGCGGCTGTCGGTGATGCGCCGGCCGACGATCTCGATCGCTCCAATCTCGATGATGCGATGCCCTTCGCGCGCAGAAAGGCCGGTGGTCTCGGTGTCGAGGACGATCTGCCGCATGCCGGCGCTACTCGGCGGCGCCGGCGTGCGCGGCCGGCGAAGGCTCGCCGCGGCCGCGGCGCTCGACCAGCTGCCGCATCATCGTGTACATCACCGGCACCACGTACAGCGTCAGCAGCGTGCCGAGCAGCAGGCCGCCGACGATCACCCAGCCGATCTGCCTGCGGCTCTCGGCGCCGGCGCCGACCGAC
>CAYLZU010000319.1:0-1447 GCA_964388005.1 uncultured Burkholderiaceae bacterium | reverse complement strand
GCGCAGCTGCTCGGTGAACTCGACGATCAGGATGCCGTGCTTGGTGATCAGGCCGACCAGGGTGATCAGCCCGATCTGGCTGTAGATGTTCAGCGTCCCCCCGGTGGCCCACAGCGCCAGCAGCGCCCCGGTCATCGACAGCGGCACCGACAGCATGATCACGAACGGATCGGCGAAGCTCTCGAACTGCGCCGACAGCACCAGGTAGATGAAGACGAGCGCCAGCACGAAGGTGAGATAGATGCTGCCGCGGTTGTCGCGGAACTCGCGCGAAATGCCGTCGAGGTCGGTCGCCGCCGACGGCGGCAGCACCCTTCTGGCGGTGGCGTCCATCACCGGCAGCACGTCGCCGAGCGTGTAGCCCGGCGCCACCTGACCGCTGATGGTCACCGAGCGCAGCCGCTGGAAGTGGTTGAGCGACTGCGGGCTCACGCCCTCGATCACGTCGACCACGTTGGCGAGCTGCACCATCGACCCGTCGCGGGCGCGGACGTAGATGTCGCTGATGTCGTTCGGCCGCGTGCGGTCGCGCGGCGCCACCTGCACGATCACGTCGTACTGCTCGCCGTCGCGCTTGAAGCGGGTGACCTGGCGGCCGCCGAGCATGGTCTGCAGCGTCAGGCCGACCGTCTGCACCGACACCCCGACGTCGGACAGCTTGTCGCGGTTCACGGCCACCCTCAGTTCCGGCGTGTTCAGCCGCAGGTCGGAGTTCAGGTTCTGCACGCCGGGGTACTTCGCCATCTCGGCCAGGAACTGGCCGACCATGCGGTCCAGTTCCGGATACGGCACCTGGGCCATGATCACGTACTCGATCGGCAGCTGTCGCGGCGACTGGCCGAGCGACGGCGGATTGACGGCGAAGCCGATCACCCCCGGCAGGGTGGCGAACTTCTGGTTCAGCTCGCGGGCGATGTCCTGCTGCTTGCGCGAACGCTCCTCCCACGGCTTCAGGCGCAGGATGGCGTTGCCGAACTCCACCGTCGGAAAGCCGGCGATGGCGTTGTACGCCACCGCGTCGGGAATCCCGGCGTAATAGCTTTCGACCGCGCGCAGCGCCTCCGAGGTGGCGTCGACCGTCGATCCCGGCGCGCCCTGGAGCCGGCCGAAAATCACGCCACGGTCCTCCAGCGGGGCGAGCTCCGACGGGATCAGCTTGAAGAGCCAGCCGCCGCCGGCGAAGACGATCAGCCAGCCGATCAGCACAATCCAGCGGTGTCCGAGCACCCAGGCCAGCGAGCGCGTGTAGCCGCGCGTCACGCCGTTGAGAAAACGGTCGATCACCCGATAGACGACGCCGTGCTTGGTCTCGTGCCGCAGCAGCTTGCTGCACATCATGGGGCTGAGCGTCAGCGCGACAAAGCCCGAAACCAGCACCGCGCCGGCGAGGGCGAGGGCGAACTCGATGAACAGCCGCCCGGTGCGGCCGGTGGAAAACGCCAGCGGC
>CAYLZU010000318.1:0-3995 GCA_964388005.1 uncultured Burkholderiaceae bacterium | reverse complement strand
AGGAGAAGTATTGACGGCAGGCGTCGCGCTGCGATCCGACCGTTCCGGCTCCCTCCCCTTCAAGGGGAGGGTTGGGGTGGGGATGGGGTCGATCGCAGGTCGGCTCGGAACCCCATCCCCCTCCCGGCCTCCCCCTTGAAGGGGGAGGTAAGGACGGCTGCGCGCGGACGCGCGCAGGAGTAGCGAATGGAGCACTACATCAACCTCGGGCTGCGCTCGATCTTCCTCGAGAACCTGGCACTCGCCTATTTCCTTGGGATGTGCTCGTTCCTCGCCTGCTCGAAGAAGGTCGAGACGGCCATCGGCCTGGGCGTGGCGGTCGTGTTCGTGCAGACGCTGACCGTGCCGCTGAACCACCTGCTGCTGCGCTACCTGCTCGGCGAGGGGGCGCTCACCTGGGTGAGCCCGGCGCTCGCCGACGTGAACCTGAGCTTCCTGTCGTTCATCCTGTTCATCGCCGTCATCGCCGCCGCGGTGCAGGTGGTCGAGATGACGGTCGACCGCTATGCGCCGACGCTGTACAACACGCTGGGCGTGTTCCTGCCGCTGATTGCGGTGAACTGCGTCATCCTCGGCGGCTCGCTGTTCATGCAGGAGCGCGAGTACTCGTTCGGCGAGAGCGTCGTCTTCGGGGTCGGATCGGGACTGGGCTTCGCCATCGCGCTGATCGCGCTCGCCGCCATCCGCGAGAAGCTCACCTACTCGAACATCCCCGCCGGGCTGCGCGGGCTGGGCATCACCTTCATCACCGCCGGGCTGATGTCGCTGGCGTTCATGATGTTCTCCGGCATCCAGCTGTAGGACCACGCCATGCTCTCCATCGCCCTTGCCATCGTCATGTTCACCGGCGTCGTGCTGGCGCTGGTGCTGCTGCTGATGCAGGCGCGGCGCCGCCTGGTGGCCACCGGCGACGTGTCGATCGTCGTCAACGACGACCCGACCAAGGCGCTGAAGGTGCCGGCCGGCGGCACGCTGCTCGGGGCCCTGACGTCGAACCGCATCTTCCTGCCGGCGGCCTGCGGTGGCCGCGGCTCCTGCGGCGTCTGCGAGGTGGTGGTCAAGGAAGGCGGCGGCGCCCTGCTGCCGACCGAAAGCAACTTCATCTCGCCGCGCGAGGCCAGGCACGGCTACCGGCTCGCCTGCCAGGTCAAGGTCAAGCGCGACCTGAAGATCGAGGTGGCGCCGGAGATCTTCTCGGTGCGCAGGTGGCAGTGCCGGGTGATCCACAACCGCAACGTCTCGACCTTCATCAAGGAGCTGAAGCTGGCGCTGCCCGAGGGCGAGGAGGTGCCGTTCCGCGCCGGCGGCTACGTGCAGATCGAGTGCCCGCCGCACGAACTCACCTACCGGGAGTTCAACATCGAGCCCGAGTTCCGCGAGGAGTGGGACCGGTTCGACCTGTGGCGGTTCAGGTCGGTGGTCACCGAGAACGTCGAGCGCGGCTACTCGATGGCCAACTTCCCGCTGGAGAAGGGCATCCTGCTGTTCACCATCCGCATCGCCTTCCCGCCCGATTATCGCGACGACATCCCGCCGGGCAAGATGAGCTCGTGGCTGTTCCGGCTGAAGCCCGGCGACCTGGTGACGGTGTCGGGCCCGTTCGGCGAGTTCTTCGCCAGGGAAACCGGCAAGGAGATGTGCTTCGTCGCCGCCGGCGCCGGCATGGCGCCGATGCGGGCCCACATCTTCGACCAGCTGATCCGGCTGAAGTCCAAGCGCAAGATGGTGTTCTGGTACTCGGCGCGGAACCTGAAGGAAGCCTTCTACATCGACGAGTTCAACAAGCTCGCCGCCGAACATCCGAACTTCTCGTGGCACATCGTGCTGTCGGAGCCGCGGCCCGAGGACAACTGGACCGGGCCGGTCGGCCTGGTGCGGCACAACGTGCTGCGCAAGATGTACCTGGAAAAGCACCCGGCGCCGGAGGACATCGAGTTCTACCTGTGCGGGCCGGAGGCGATGGAATTCGGCGTCGACCGCGAGAACATCATGCTCGACGACTTCGGCCTCTAGCCGGGCGGGGAGAAAGGACCATGCAGCAGACCGTTGCAACCGTGATGGCGCTGAAGGCGCACGCGGACGAACTGATCACCGTCGATGCCGGCGCCTCGGTGATGGACGCCGTCGACGCGCTCGCCGAGCACCGCATCGGCGCGGTGCTGATCCGCAACGAGGACGGCCTGGTCGACGGCATCTTCACCGAGCGCGATCTGCTGCTGCGGGTCGTCCACGCCCGCCTCGACCCGGCGACCACGCCGGTGTCGCTGGTGATGACCCGCGACGTGCGCTTCGTCTCGCCGGGCACCACGATCGAGGCGGCGATGGCGCTGATGCAGCTGAACCGCTTTCGCCACCTGCTGGTGATGGACGGGCCGCGGGTGCTCGGGCTGGTATCGATGGGCGACATGACCAACCACCTGATCCGCCACGGCGAGGGCCGGTTCGAGGCCGCCGTGCGCGGCCGGCTGGAAGGCGCCGCGGCGGGCGGCGACAAGACCGCGGGAGCGAAGTGATGGATACGCTGCTTTCCCCCTGCCGCCGGCGGCTGCTCGGCGCCTTCGGCGGTCTTGGCGCGCTGGCGCTTGCGGGCTGCGGCCGGAGCGCGAGGACCGAGGCGGCCGGGCCGCAGTTCGCCGGCGAGACGATGGGCACCACTTATTTCGTCAAGCTTGCCGGCGGGCGACTCTCGCCGGCGCGGCTGGAGGCGTTGCAGGCCGACGTGCACGCGGCGCTCGAAGGCGTGAACCGCGGCATGTCGCTGTATCGGCCCGAGTCCGAACTGATGCGGCTGAACCGCCATCCGTCGGCGGTGCCGCTGCCGCTGTCGCGGGACCTGTTCCAGGTGCTCGCGGCCGCGCAGCGGGTGTCGGCGCTGTCGCAGGGCGCCTTCGACGTTTCGGTGGCGCCGCTGGTCGACGCCTGGGGCTTCGGGGTCGAGAAGCGCGGCCGGATTCCGCCCGCCCACGAAGTCCAGGCGCGGCGGGGCGCGATCGACTGGCGCGGCCTGCGCCTCGACCCGGAGCATCTCGCCGTTGTCAAGACGCACGACGGTCTGCAGGCCGATCTCGGCGGCATCGCCAAGGGCTATGGCGTCGACCTCGCGGCCGGCGCCATCGAAGCGGCGGGCCTCGAGCACTACATGATCGAGGTCGGCGGCGAGGTCCGAACCCGCGGCCGCAACGGCCAGGGACAGGCCTGGCGGATCGGCATCGAAGAGCCGGACGCGGTGCCGCAGCGCGCACGCGTGGTCGTGCCGCTCAGCGGCCGGGCGATGGCGACCTCGGGTGACTATCGCATCTACTTCGAACAGGCCGGCCGCCGCTACTCGCACGAGATCGATCCGCGCACGGCGGCGCCGATCGCGCACGGACTGGCGTCGGTGACCGTGGTCGCCGACGACTGCATGACCGCCGACGCGCTCGCCACGGCGCTGATCGTGATGGGGCCGGAGGCGGGCTGGGTGCTGGCGCAGCGGCAGGCGCTGGCCGCCTACTTCATCGTCCGCGGCGCCGACGGCCGCCTGCACGACCGCGCCACCGAAGCGTTTTCTGCGCTGCGGGCATGAGCACGTTCTGGCTGGTATTCGCGACCGCCGTGGTCCTGCTTGGTCTCGGCATCGCCGGCATGGCCATCGGCGTGATGTTCCGCCGACCCTGCCTGCGCGGCTCCTGCGGCGGACCCGAAGTCCTCGGTCCCGGCGGCGCGAAGATCTCTTGCGACACCTGCCCGAACCGCCGCCGGCCGGCCGCGTGAACCCGGCCGGCACGGCCGCGCCGCGGGGGCGCGGCCGCCCCGATCAGAACAGCAGGTTGGGCAGGAACAGCGTGATCGCCGGCACGTAGGTGACGATCACCAGGAACAGGAGCAGGATCATCGTCCACGGCAGCGCCGCCTTCACCACCTGGCCGATCGACATCTTGGTGATGCCGGCGGTGACGAAGAGGTTCAGCCCGATCGGCGGCGTGACCATGCCGATCTCCAGGTTCACCACCATG
>CAYLZU010000317.1:0-4010 GCA_964388005.1 uncultured Burkholderiaceae bacterium | reverse complement strand
CGGTCATCGCGAAGTCGAGCCGCGCGTAGTCGGCGGTGATGCTGCAGCCGTCGACGAGCTGGGGCACCACCGCGCACAGCAGGTGGGTGGCGGTGTGGAAACGCATGTGCCGGTAGCGCCGCTCCCAGTCGATCTCGGCCGCCAGGCGCGTGCCCACCGCGAGCCGCGACCGCCACCGGCTCTCGGCATCGAGCAGGTGCAGGGTGTCGTCGGGGGTCGCATCGTCGCGCCGGCTCTTGCGCGAGTCGGTCACCGCGATGGCGGTGCCGTCGTCGAGGTGCAGGGCGCCGGTGTCGCCGGCCTGGCCGCCGCCGAGCGGATAGAACACCGTGCGGTCGAGTTCGACGCCGTCATCGTCGATGCGCGTGACCACCGCCTCGCACCGCCGTGCGTAGGCGTCGTCGCGATGGATGGCGATCGTGCCCAAGGATTCAGCCGCCCGCGATCGGCAGCGCATGCCGGCAGCCGCGGCGCACCGGCTTCACTCTCGCGCCGCCGCCCGCGCCGCCGCGAAGGCCGAGCGCTTGCGCCGCCGCGGCGCTGCCGTCGCCGCGACTTTGCCCGCCGGCTCCGGCCCGCCCGCCCCGTCGGCGTCCGCCGCCGGCTCGCCTTCGGCCGCCATGTGACCGGCCGCCTCGGCCAGCGCCTCGGTGGCGGCAAGCGCACGCTCGGCCACCTGCGGGTCGACCTCGTCGTCCCAGGGCGCCAGCAGCACGGCGTAGACGAGCGTTTCGAACTCCGGCGCGAAGCGGTCGATGATCTTCTGCGGCTCGGCGCACAGCTTCTTGTCGGTGACCAGCCCGAACTGCACGCCGCCGTCGTACGACAGGATCGAGATGCCGACGCCGATGCCGCCGGTCTGCGGCACCCAGAACATCATCCGCTTCAGGTGGCTGCCGGCCAGGTACAGCGCGTGCTGCGGGCCGGGCACGTTGGTCATCACCGCGGTGGCCTTCGACGCCAGCAGGTCGAGCGCCTGCTTCTGGATCAGCCGCGGCGCCATGCCGGCGGCGCCGAGCAGCGCCAGCGCCACCGGCGCCGTGTAGCCGTCCTTCAGCTCGTTCATCCGGCTGCGCACCGCCAGCACGCGCTCCAGCGGATTCTCGATGCCGATCGGCAGCAGCAGCGGCACGAGGCCGAACTTGTTTCCGAGCGAACGCGCCGGCCCCGACGGCCGCAGGTTCACCGGCACCATGGCCCGCAGCTCCGCCCCCTTGACCGGCTCGCCGCGCTCGGCGAGATAGCCGCGGATCGCGCCGGCGGCGCACGACAGCAGCACGTCGTTGACCGAGCAGCCGAGCGCCTTTCCGACCGCCTTGACGTCGGCGAGCGGCAGCGGCTCGTTCCACGCCACCACCTTCGATCCGCCGGGCCGGCCCTTGAGGCTGGTCGCGGTGTCGTCCTCCATCAGCGCGATGGCGGCGACGTCGCGGGCGATGCGGGCCGCGATCCGCGTCGCCTCGGTGGCCGCCTCGGAGGCGAGGTTCGGATCGCTGATGACGCTGCTCGACGCCGCCAGCAGGCGGCCGGCGAGATCGCCGGTGGCGTCGATCGCCCTGACCGCGACCTCGGTGAACGGCCCCAGCCACTGCTCCAGCAGGCCGCCTTTCTTCTCGCCGCGCGCCGGCCGCGACGAGGGTCGTGGCGAGTCCCTGTCGGGCGCGGAACTCGTCATCCCCATCACCACGCCCATCAGGCCGATGCCGTCGCCGATGCAGTGGTGGATGCGGACGATCAGCGCATGGCCGTGGTCGAAGTTCTCGACCAGATGGAACTGCCACAGCGGCCGCTGCGGGTCGAGCGCCTGGCCGGCGAGCTGCGCCACCAGCTTCTGCAGTTCGCGCACGCCGCCCCGGCCCGGCAGGCCGATGCGGACCAGGTGGCGATCCAGATCGAAGTCCTCGTCCTCCTCCCACCAGGCGCCGGTGGGGTCCTGGACGACGCGGGCGCGGAAGCGGAAGTAGGCGAGCAGGTGCTCCCGCAGCACCCGCCGCAGCCGCTGCTCGTCGCACGGGCCGTCGAAGACGATGACGCCGACGATCATCATCAGGTTGCCGGGCGAGTCCATGCGCAGCCACGCGGTATCGACCGGCGACATGCGGACGCGTTGCGACATCGTCTCCTCCAGTTGCGGCGCCCGGTGCGGGATCGCCGACGGCGCCGGGCCGGTGTTTTGCCAGTACGGCCAGCGCCGCCCCATAATAGTCGGCGCCAAATCGATGTCCAGAACGAGGAGAGACGGATGGCCGACCTGAAAGCGAAGTTCGAGGCCGCGGTGGCCGCATCGAAGAACCTGCCCGAGCGGCCCGACAACGCCACCCTGCTGAAGCTCTACGCGCTGTACAAGCAGGCCACCAGCGGCGACGTCGAAGGCAAGCGCCCTGGCTTCACCGACATGGTCGGCCGCGCCAAGTGGGACGCTTGGAACGAGATCAAGGGCACCTCCGCCAACGACGCGATGAAGCAGTACGTGGCGCTGATCGACGACCTTAAAGGCTGACAGCCGCCCCGGCTTTCCCACACGGCCCGCGCGCGGGCCGTTTCGTTTGCCCGCCGTGCCCGATTGGCGCATCCGCCCGCCGCTGCCGGCGCAGCCCGTGATCCGCCGCCCATGGACTCAGCGACTTCCCTGGAGAACCTCATGCACCGCTTCACCGCCTTCGCGCTTGCGCTCGCGCCGGCGGAACTGTTCGCCTTCCCGGTCAACCGCTTCGTCGCCAACGTCGTCGGCACGATGACCTCATCGACGGCACGCTGGAGGCCGCCGGCGACGCGGTGGACCTTGTCACCGACACCGTTGGCCGGCTGCGGCTGCCGCGGCGGGGCGACTTCGCGCCCGGGCCGGGGGCGATCAGCTTCCGTCCGCACGTGTTGCGGCTTCAGGACCTCGCCGGCGCTCGCGACCCGGCCCTGCTGTGGCTCGAAGACATGGTCGAGGCGGCCGAGTTCCTCGGCGAGACGACCCGCTACCAGGTGCGCGTCGCCGGCTTGGCACTGACCGCCGACCAGGCGCATCTTGGTGGCATGCGCAACTTCAGCAAAGGCAGCCGGGTGGCGCTCGGTGTGGCGCCGGCGCAGCTGCGCTGCCTGCGCGATTAGTAAGTCCCGGTCGGGTCGCACTCGGCCCGGCCGGTCGCGCAACGTCGGGAAGGCCTGCGAGGTCCGGAAACCGGCCGGTTGCGACCCGCCCCAGTCCCCGGTCCTTCAGCAACCAGTGTCCGTTCTGCGGCGCGCTGCCGATCGCCTGGAATCGCGGACATTCATCGTCATCGCGGCGGCGCGCAAACGACCATCGCACCGATGCCGACCACCGCTCGCTGCGAATCGCAGTCCGCAACACTAGTGTTCCGACCCACAAGTTTCGAAACGACGCGACCCACGAAGTGCGACGCGGGTTGCAACAATGGCGAAATCGGCGCCAGGCACGAAGCCGCGCGGAGCCTGGTTGGGAACCAGGCGAGCACGGCGACACAGCATGGCGGCGATTCTCGCCATTGTTGCTTCGAAACTTGTGGGTCGGAACACTAGATCGGCGCGTACCGCCGGCGAGCCGGCCGTCATCGCAGCGAGTTGACGCAAGTAAGGATCTTCCTTACATTCACCCCCATCTCTCTTCCCACGGCCTGATCCGATGATCGTCAGCAAGTTGACGTCCAAGGCGCAGACAACGATTCCGCAGCCGGTCAGGGCTGCATTGCGCCTGCAGCCCGGAGACGAGATCGTCTACGAGATCGTCGACGACCGGGTCATCGTGACCAAGGCCCGCAGCCGCGACCGCGCCGACGATCCCTTCCGCGCGTTCGCGGAATGGAGCAGCGAGGCCGACGCCAAGGCCTATGCCGACCTTTAGGCAAGGCGACGTCATCAAGGTGCCCTTTCCCTACACGGACCGGGCGACGCGACAGTGGCGGCCGGCGCTCGTCGTGTCGACGGGGGGGATCGAAATCCGGCACGGCCTGCTCTGGGTGGCCATGATCACCAGCGCGGAAAACCGCGGCTGGCCCGGCGAC
>CAYLZU010000316.1:0-4013 GCA_964388005.1 uncultured Burkholderiaceae bacterium | reverse complement strand
CGACAGCCCGCCGACGCGGGCGATCGGCATCGCCAGCAGCCAGCAGTCGTCGTCGCGCCAGCCGAGGTTGGCGGCGCTGGCGGCGGCCGAGGCGGCGAGCGCGCTCCGCGTCAGCACCACCGCCCGCGGCGTGCCGGTGGTGCCGGAGGTAAGGACGATCACCGCCGCGTCGGCCGGGAGTGACTTCGCGCCGCGCGCGACCGCCCGCAGGGCCGCCTCGCGTTCCGGCGCCGTGAGCTTCGGGTGCAGCAGCACCACCGGCCGCCGCTGCTCGAGCAACGCGTAAAGCCTGATCACGGTCTCGACCGAACTCGCACCGTCGAGCACGAACGGCGCGTCGCCGCCACGCGCCGCCGCCGGCAGATGCCGCGCCGCCAGTTGCGCCAGTTCGGCGAAGGTGTAGGCGCGTTCGTCGGTGCGCAGGCCGATCGCCTCCGGCGCCTCGCGGGCCGCGGCAGTGATCGACAGCGCCTCGCTCACGCGACCGCCGCGCCGGCCCGGGGGCCGCGGCGCCGCGTCCGCCCGCACCCGACTCGACTGGTGCCTGCGCCAGGGCGGCGAGGCGCCGGTCGGGGCGCGTCGAGCGCCGCCGGCGCAGGGTCGTGGCGCGCGGCAGTCCTTGGCACGGCCTCTTACGGGAAGCGCGGGAACCTGCGGAAGTCCGGCTTTCGCTTCTCGACGTAGGCGTTGCGGCCTTCCTGGCCTTCCTCGGAGAGGTAGAAGAGCAGCGTCGCGTTGCCGGCCAGTTCCTGCAAGCCGGCCTGGCCATCGCAGTCGGCATTCAGCGCCGCCTTCAGGCACCGCAGCGCCATCGGGCTGTTGGCCAGCATCTCGCGGCACCACTGCACCGTCTCCGCCTCCAGCCGTTCCAGCGGCACGACGGCGTTGACCAGACCCATGTCGAGCGCCTGCCTGGCGTCGTACTGCCGGCACAGGAACCAGATCTCGCGCGCTCTTTTCTGGCCGACGATGCGCGCCATGTACGAGGCGCCGTAGCCGCCGTCGAAGCTGCCCACCCGGGGGCCGGTCTGGCCGAAGCGGGCGTTGTCGGCGGCGATGGTGAGGTCGCAGATCATGTGCAGCACGTGGCCGCCGCCGATGGCGTAGCCGGCGACCATCGCCACCACGGGCTTCGGCAGGGTGCGGATCTGCCGCTGCAGGTCGAGCACGTTCAGCCGCGGCACCCTGTCGGCGCCGACGTAGCCGCCCTTGCCGCGCACCCGCTGGTCGCCGCCGGAGCAGAACGCCTCGTTGCCGACGCCGGTCAGGATCACGACGCCGATCGACTCGTCGTCGCGGGCATCGTCGAAGGCGCGCTGCATTTCCTTGACCGTCTCGGGCCGGAAGGCGTTGCGCACCCGCGGCCGGTTGATGGCGATCTTGGCGATGCCTTCGTCGGCCTTGCTGTAGACGATGTCGTGGTAACCGGGCACGACCCGCCATTCGGGCACTGCCGGCGTCGGCGTGTTCATTCGGCTCTCCGCGGGGGCATGGAAAGGAAGGCCGCCGCGGGCGCGTCGCGGCGGCGGCAAGTCAGTCGACCTTGGCACCCGAGGCGCGCACGGCGCGGGCCCAGTTCTCGGCGCTGTCGGCGATGTGGCGCGCGAACGCCTCAGGCGAGTTCGGCATCGGCTGGGCACCGCGGGCGCGCAGCGCCTCGGCGATCTGCGGGTCCTCGAGCGCCTCGCGGATGGCGGCGTTCAGTCTTGCCACGACCGGCGCCGGCGTGCCAGCGGGAACGAAGATGCCGTCCCAGGCACTGGCCTCGAAGCCGGGCAGGCCGGACTCGGCGATGGTCGGGAACTCGGGCGCGCCGGCATAGCGCGTCGCGGTGGCCACGGCGATGCCGCGGGCGCGGCCGTCCTTGGCCAGCGGGTACGCGTTCGGCATCACGTCGATCATCATCTGCACCTGGCCGCCGATGAGGTCGGTCACCGCCAGCGCGCCGCCGCGATACGGCACGTGGACGATGTCGATGCCGGCCATGGTCTTGAACAGTTCCCCCGCCAGGTGCGACGTGGTGCCGTTGCCGGCCGAGGCGAAGTTCACCTTGCCGGGGTTCGCCTTCGCGTAGCGGATCAGTTCGTCGACCGAGGCCGGCGGAAACCGCGGGTTGACGATCAGCAGGGTGGCGATCGTCGTCATCCGCGACACCGGCACGAAATCCTTCGCCGCGTCGAAGCGCAGGTTGCGATACAGCGCCGGGTTGATGGCGTGCGTGCCGTTGGTGCCGTACAGCAGTGTGTAGCCGTCCGGCGCCGCCCTGGCCACGTACTCGGCGCCGACATTGCCGCCGGCGCCAGGCTTGTTCTCGATCACGATCGGCTTGCCGAGCGCCTGCGCCACCCGCGGCATCACCGTGCGGGCGAGGATGTCGGCGCCGCCGCCCGGCGGGAAGGGCACGATCAGGTGCACCGGACGGTCGGGATAAGCCTGGGCGAAGGCGGCGAACGGCGCCAGGGCGAGCGCGAGCGCGCCGGCGCAGTTCAGGAGCAATCGGGTCAGGGGAAGTCGCATCGCTTGCCTGCGGTCCGTGCCGCGTTTCCGGGCGGCAATGTTACGGGCTTGCCGGGACAGCCGCCGCGGTCAGCCCAGCGACGGACTCTTGCAGAGGATGAAGTTGGTGGCCTTGACCGACATCACGACCTCGCGCCGCTGGTTGAGCACTTCCATCAGCGACTTGACCAGACCCCGGTCCGGTTTGCTCCGCGAGCGTCGCGCCTCCAGCACGGTAACGCGCACCGACAGGGTGTCGCCGGGCCGAACCGGCCGCAGCCAGCGCAGTTCGTCGAGCCCCGGCGAGCCCAGGCTCGCCGGCGACAGGTAGTGCTCGACCAGCATCCGCATCATCAGGCTGCCGGTATGCCAGCCGCTGGCGGCGAGGCCGCCGAAGGGTCCGCGCGCCGCCGCATCGGCGTCGACGTGAAACGGCTGCGGGTCGAACCGGCGCGCGAAGGCGATCACCTCGTCTTCCGCGACCCGCTCGGCGCCGAACTCGACCGTCAGCCCCGGCGTGTAGTCCTCGAACCAGCGCTCCCTGCCGGCCTGGGCAGCCGGCGCCGATGGTCCGTTGGCGGTCATTGCGTCTGTCCGAGCTGGCGCAGGTTGAACGCCGGGGCGTTGCCGGCCTTGTCCTGGCCGGCATAGACGGTCAGGTGCGGGAACGGGATCTCGATGCCGGCCTGGTCGAAGGCGAACTTCAGCCGCCGCAGGAACTCGCGCCGCACGCTCCACTGCTCGAGCGCCACCACCTTGAAGCGGCAGCGGATCACCACCGCCGAGTTGTCCCAGCGTTCGACGCCGGCGATCTCCAGGTCGTCGAGGATGCGAGGGCCGAAGACCTGGTCGGCGCGCATTGCCTGCGCCGTCGCGCGCAGCACCTCGTAGACCTCGTCGGTGTTCTCGCGGTAGGCGACACCGATGTCCATCACCGCCTGGGCGAAGCCGCGGCTCATGTTGACGACGCTGTCGATCATGCCGTTGGGCACGTAGTGGACGTTGCCGTCGTAGTCGCGCAGCCGCGTGTGGCGCAGGGTGATCTCCTCGACCAGGCCCGAGTGGTTGGCGATCCGCACCACGTCGCCGGTGCGGATCTGGTCCTCGAAGAGAATGAAGAAGCCGGAGAAGAAGTCCTTGACCAGGCTCTGGGCGCCGAAGCCGATGGCGATGCCGGCGATGCCGGCGGCGCCGAGCACGGGCGCCAGCGAGATGCCGAGTTCGGACAGCACCATCATGCCGGCGACCAGCGACACCGCGACGGTGACGAAGTACCTGAACACGCGGGTCAGCGTCTCGGCGCGCTTGAGCGCCTCGCGGTCGTCGAGGCGCGATTCCAGGCGGCCACGCAGCACCCGGATCGCGCGCCGCAGCACGGTCGCCAGCAGCCAGGCGAGCAGCAGGATCAGCGTGATGCGCAGCGAGGTGTGCGTCACCGCGCTCCAGCGGGAGATGTCGAGGGAGTCGAAGACGGCGGTCGGATTCACGATCGGTCCCCTGGTGCAATGAGTGGGTGG
>CAYLZU010000315.1:0-4029 GCA_964388005.1 uncultured Burkholderiaceae bacterium | reverse complement strand
CGGGTAGTCCTGGATCACGAACGGCACGTCGGCGCCGATCGCCTCCGCCGCCTGCCGGTAGTAGCCGACGATCTGATCGTCGGTGCGCAGCGTGTTCGGCGGCGCGATCATCACCCCGGCGGCGCCGCACGCCATCGCCTCTCGGGCGAGCGCGCGCATCGCCGCGAAGCCCGGCGCGGTGACGCCGACCACGACCGGCAGGCCGGCCCGACGGATCACCCGCCGGGTGACGTCGAGCGCCTCGTCAGCGTCGAGCCTGGGCGCCTCGCCCATCTGCCCGAGCACGGTGATGCCGGTGGCGCCGGCGGCGCGGAAGAAGTCAGTCATGCGGTCGATCGACCCATGGTCGATGCGGCCGTCGTCGTGAAAGGGCGTCGGCGCGATCACGTAGACGCCGCGGGCGGTCTGAAGGCTCATCGGCTTGCTTCCGGCGGTAGTTGCCGCGGTTGTACCACCGCGTCCGCCGCGACCTCGCTACATCGGCGCCACGCCGGCGGTCATGCCGCCGCAGACGTAGAGCACCTGGCCGGTGACGAAGCCGGCGCGCCGATCGACGAAGTAGGCCACCGCGTGAGCGATGTCGGCGGGAGTTCCGAGCCTGCCGACCGGAACTCCGTTGACGATCGCCTGCGTGCGCGGGCTGTCGGCCGGGTTGACCCGCGAGAACAGCTCGGTGGCGATCGGCCCCGGCCCGATGGCGTTGACGGTGATGCCGTGGCGGCCGAGCTCGAGGGCCCAGGTGCGGGTGATGCCGTGCAGCCCGGCCTTGGTGGCGGCGTAGGCGGTGCGCAGTTCCTTGCCGAGCGCGGCGCGGCTGGAGATGTTGACGATGCGGCCGAAGCGGCGCTCCTTCATCCCCGGCACCACCGCCTGCGCGCACTGGATGGCGCAGCGCAGGTTCAGCGACACGACGCGGTCGAGTTCGTCGAAGGTTATGTCCTCCAGCGGCGCCGGCTGCACGGTGCCGACGTTGTTGACCAGCGCGTCGATCGGGCCGTGGCCGGTCGCCTGCGCCAGCGCCCGTGCCGTCGCCTCGGCGCTGGAAAGGTCGACCTCGATGAACACCTCGCCGGCGGCGACCGACTTCGGCCGCTCGCGGTCGAGATTGACGACGCGCCAGCCGTCGGCGGTCAGCCGGTCGACGACGCCGCGGCCGATGCCCTGCGAGCCGCCAGTCACCAGCGCCGTGTTCAGTTCCGCCATCTCCATGCCCTCCCGGTCGATGCAGGCGGCGGACTGTAGCGGTTCGCCGCCGCTGCCGCACAATGCGCGACCGCACGCTCGCAGGCCCGAAGGATGACCGCCGCCGCCGTCGCCATCTTCGTCGTCGTCTACATCGGCATGATCGCGGGCGGACTGCCGCTGCTGCAGCTCGACCGCACCGGCGTGGCGCTGCTCGGCGCCATCGCCATCGTCGCCATCCGCGACCTGACTCCACACGAGGCCGCCGACGCGATCCACCTGCCGACGCTGCTGCTGCTGTTCTCGTTCATGGTCATCTCGGCGCAGATGCGGCTCGGCGGCTTCTACGCCTGGGTCACCCGCCGCATCGCCGCGCTGCCGGCCGGGCCGCCGGCGCTGCTGGCGGCGGTGATCGCGGTGGTGGCGGCGCTGTCGGCGGTGTTCAGCAACGACGTCGTGTGCCTGGCGGTCGCGCCGGTGCTCGCCGATGCCTGCCTGCGCCGCCGCCTCGACCCGGTGCCGTTCCTGCTCGCGCTCGCCTGCGCCGCCAACATCGGCTCGGCGGCGACCCTGATCGGCAACCCGCAGAACATGCTGATCGGCGAGGTGCTGAAGCTGCCGTTCGGCGGCTACTTCCTCGAAGCCATCGTACCGGTGCTCGCCGGCCTGGCGGCACTGTGGGCGCTGCTCGCCTGGCAGACCCGCGGCCGCTGGCAGGCGGCGCCGCCTTCCGATCCGCGACCGCCCCCTCCGCCCGAGGCCGACGAGGTGCCGTTCGATCGCTGGCAGACCGCCAAGGGCCTCGCCGTGGCGGCGGTGCTGATCGCCGTCTTCCTGTTCACCGACCTGCCGCGCGATGTGGCGGCGCTGACCGGCGCCGGAGTCCTGCTGATGAGCCGCAGGCTGCATTCGACCCACATGCTGGGGCTGGTCGACTGGGAGCTGCTGGTGCTGTTCATCGGCCTGTTCGTCGTCAACCATGCGCTCGAGCAGACCGGCGTCACCGCGCAGGTGGTGCACTGGCTCGCCGCGCAGGGCTTCGCCCTCGCCGAACCGGCGCCGATGTTCGCCGCCGCGGCTCTGCTGTCGAACGTGGTGTCGAACGTGCCGGCGGTGATGCTGCTGCTGCCCGCCGCGACCGAGCCGTTCTCCGGGCCGATGCTGGCGCTGGTCAGCACGCTGGCGGGGAACCTGTTCATCGTCGGCTCGATCGCCAACATCATCGTCGTCGACGCCGCGCGCCGGCAGGGGATCGTCATCGACTGGCGCCGCCATCTGCGCACCGGCCTGCCGGTGACCATTGCGACGCTGGCGATCACCGCCGCGTGGTTCGCATGGCGCGCGGCCGCGATCATGCCCTGAACGAACGCCGGGACGGCGGCGCGTGTTCGCCGCTGCGGCGCCGCGCCAAGGCGTCGGCCCGCGCCGCCGCGACCGCGTGCGGACGCGAGGTCAGTAGACGATCTCGAACCGGTAGCCCTTGAACTGCAGCACCGCCGTCCTGGCGCCGATCCGTTCCAGCTTCAGATCGGGGGCCAGCAGATCGCCTTCGCGATGGATGCGGCCGTCGAGGATCAGCGAGCGATCGGCGGCCGCCGCCGAGTAGATCGAGCCCCCCACCACGAGCGGCGGCAACCGCGCGCGGACGTTGTCCGGCAACTGGTCGCGAGGCACCGGCGGCGCAGGCGCTGCCGTTGCGGCGGGCGACGGCGCCGCCGCGTTGGTCGCCACCGCCTTGCGCGCATCCGGCGAGGGCCACGGTGCCGGTTCGGCAACCGGCAAGGCCTCGCGCGCCAGCGGCGCCGGCGCGGCCGGCGGCCGTGCCGGCGGCGAAGGCGCGACCGCCTGCGGCAGCGCATCCGCCGCCCGCGGCGCCGACGAGGCCGGGGTCGGAGTCGATGCGATGCCTTCGCGCCCGGCGCCGCGCCCGCCCAGAATCCACGCCAGCACCGCCAGCAGCAGCACGGTCGTCGCCACGGCGAGCCAGCGCCACGGCGCGGTGCGCGCCGGCGGTTCCGGCTCGGCCGACGGCAGCGGCATCGACTGCGCGTGCAGGCCGGGCACGGCGCCGCGCTCGCGTTCGGCGTCGGCGCGGCGCAGGGCGTCGAGGATCAGCGACATCGGCGGTCAATCCTGCCGCAGCCGCGGCTCGTCGACGCCGACGGCGCGGTTCAGCATCATCAGCGTCAGCGGCCCAGCGACGCCATCCGACGGCAGGCCCTGGGTCAGCTGGAAGGCATGGATCCAGCCGCGCAGCGTCTCGTCGTCGAAGCGGCCGGCGAGCGGCCGCGCCTCGCCCCGCGCCGCCGCCAGCTGCAGCGCCAGCCAGTCGGCCGTCGGCCCGGAGCGGCGATCGGCGATGGCGCCGGAATACTCCGGCGGCGCCCGCCAGAAGGTGGCGAACTCGCCGCGCCAGTAGTCGGCGAGCGACAGCAGCGGCACCGATCTGGCCGCGCCGTCGATCATCAGCGTCGCCGTGTCGTCGGCCAGGCCGGCCAGCATCGCGAAGGCGGCGCGGTTGTAGGCATCGCGCAGGGTCAGGATGCCCGGCCGGTCGAGCTGGCGGATCAGCGCCAGCGTGCTGCGGCTGCTGCGGAAGCATTGCAGCTGCTGCCGCCGCGCCGCCGCGCACGGATCGCCGTCGCCAAGGGCGAGGTTCCACGCCCGCGCCAGGTCGTCCCACGATGCTTTCTCGGCTCCGATCAGCGACTCGAAGCCGGTGGCGAGGTCGAACGGCTCAGCCTGCGCCGTCTGTTTCGCCGGCTCGGCCAGGGTCGGCGCCGGATCCGGCACCGACGGCGGCGCCGGATCCGGCACCGACGGCGGCGCCGGATCGGCGCGCGCGGG
>CAYLZU010000314.1:1338-4125 GCA_964388005.1 uncultured Burkholderiaceae bacterium | reverse complement strand
AGGCCATCTGCATGATGACCGAGGACTTCCGCCGCGCCTACCGCGCCTTCGTCGGCAAGCAGAAACCGCAGTTCGAAGGAAACTGAGGTGGACGACCGCTGTCTCGACTGGCCGTTCTTCGACGACCGCCATCGGCGGCTGGCGCGCGACCTCGACGCCTGGGCGGCGGCGAACGTGCCGCCGACGCACGGCGACGATGTCGATGCCGAATGCCGCGACCTCGTGCGAAGGCTCGGCGCCGCCGGCTGGCTGCGCCATGCCGTCGCCGGCCGCGATCACGGTGGCGAGGCCGAAGCGATCGACACCCGCGCCATCTGCCTGATCCGCGACACGCTGGCGCGCCGCTCGGGACTGGCCGACTTCGCCTTCGCCATGCAGGGGCTGGGCTCGGGCGCGATCAGCCTCGCCGGCACGCCGCAGCAGAGGGCCGAGGTGCTGCCGCGGGTGGCGCGCGGCGAGGCGATCGCCGCCTTTGCGCTGTCCGAGCCCGAGGCCGGCTCCGACGTCGCCGCGCTCGCCTGCGCCGCCCGCGCCGACGGCGGCGACTTCGTGCTCGACGGCGAGAAGACCTGGATCTCCAACGGCGGCATCGCCGATGTCTACGTCGTCTTCGCCCGCACGGGCGACGCGGGGGCGCGCGGCATCTCCGCCTTCATCGTCGACGCCGGCACGCCGGGCTTCGAGATTGCCGAACGCATCGACGTCATCGCGCCGCACCCGCTGGCGCGGCTGCGCTTCACCGGCTGCCGGGTAGCGGCCAGCCGCCGCATCGGCGGGCCCGGCGAGGGATTCAAGATCGCCATGCGCACGCTCGACGTGTTCCGCGTCTCGGTGGCCGCCGCCGCGCTCGGCTTCGCCCGCCGCGCCCTCGACGAGGCGCTGGCGCGCGCCGCGTCGCGCCGGATGTTCGGCCAGCGGCTGGCGGACTTCCAGATCACGCAGGCGAAGCTGGCGACGATGGCCACCACGATCGACAGCGCGGCGCTGCTGACCTACCGCGCCGCCTGGCAGCGCGACCGGGGGCAGCCCGTCACCGGCGAGGCGGCGATGGCGAAACTGGCCGCCACCGAGGGCGCGCAGCAGGTGATCGACGCCGCGGTGCAGATCTTCGGGGCGCTGGGCATCACGAGCGGCACGCCGGTCGAGCGGCTGTACCGCGAGATCCGCGCGCTGCGCATCTACGAAGGCGCCACCGAAGTGCAGCAGCTCATCATCGCCCGCGAACTGCTGCGCCGGTTCGAGGCCCGCTGACACCACGCAGGGAGGTCGCCATGCCCACTGCCCACGTCGACACCTTTGCCCGCGACAACCTGCCGCCGCTGGAGCTTCGGCCGGAGTTCCTGTTCGACTTGCCGGAGCTGAAGTTCCCGCCGCAGATGAACTGCGCCGCCGAACTGCTCGACCGCCACGTCGCCGAGGGCCGCGGCGGGCGGGTGTGCATCCGCGCCGCCGGCGCCGCCTGGACCTACGCCGAACTGCACGAGCGCGCCAGCCGCATCGCCCACGTGCTGGTGCGCGACATGGGCCTGGTGCCGGGCAACCGGGTGCTGCTGCGGGCGCCGAACAATCCCATGCACGCCGCCTGCTGGTTCGCGGTGATGAAGGCCGGCGGCATCGCCGTGGGCACGATGCCGCTGCTGCGGGCGAAGGAGCTGAAGGCGATCATCGACAAGGGGCAGGTCACGCACGCGCTGTGCGACGCCGCCCTGGCCGCCGAGCTGAACGAGGCAGCCGCGGCATGCCCGACGCTGCGGCGGATCCTGTTCTTCAACGGCAGCGGCGCGGACGGCCTGGAGGCGGCCATGGCGCGCCATCCCACCAGCTTCGCCAACGTCGACACCGCCGCCGACGACACCTGCCTGCTCGCCTTCACCTCCGGCACCACCGGCGTGCCGAAGGCGACCATGCACTTCCACCGCGACCTGATGGCCGCCTGCGCCTGCTGGCCGCCGCATGTGCTGCGGCCGCGGCCCGACGACATCTTCATCGGCAGCCCGCCGCTGGCGTTCACCTTCGGCCTCGGCGGCCTGCTGCTGTTTCCGCTCGCCGCAGGCAGCACGACGGCGCTGCTGGAGAAGGCGGCGCCGCCGCAGCTGCTCGACGGCATCAAGGCGCACCGGGCCACCGTGCTCTTCACCGCCCCGACCACCTACCGCGCGCTCGCCGCGCACGGCGACGAACTCCGCGCGACGGCGCTGCGCAAGTGCGTCTCCGCCGGCGAGGCGCTGCCCGCCTCCACCCGCGCCCTGTGGAAGGAGGCGACCGGCATCGAGATCATCGACGGCATCGGCTCGACCGAACTGCTGCACATCTTCATCTCGGCCGACGAAGGCAGCGCCCGCCCCGGCGCCACCGGCAAGGCGGTGCCCGGCTACGTGGCCAGGGTGGTCGACGACGACGGCAACGAAGTGCCGCCGGGGACGATCGGCAGGCTGGCGGTGAAGGGCCCGACCGGCTGCCGCTACCTCGCCGACGCCCGCCAGAGCTCCTACGTGAGGCACGGCTGGAACTACACCGGCGACGCCTACCTGATGGACGCCGACGGCTACTTCCACTACCAGGCGCGCACCGACGACATGATCATCTCCGCCGGCTACAACATCGCCTCGCCGGAAGTCGAGGACGCGCTGCTCGCCCACCCGGCCGTAGCCGAGTGCGGCGTCATCGGCGTGCCCGATGCGGAGCGCGGCCAGATCGTCAAGGCCTACGTGGTGCTGCGCGAGGGCCAGGCGCGCGGCGCGGCGATGGCGGCCGAGCTGCAGCAGTTCGTGAAGAGCACGATCGCGC
>CAYLZU010000314.1:0-1328 GCA_964388005.1 uncultured Burkholderiaceae bacterium | reverse complement strand
ATCGTCTTCTATCCGCAGTACCTGGTGATGTTCAACGGCCTGGTCGAGGACTGGATCACCGACGGGCTCGGCATCCCCTACCCGGAGCTGATCGGCCGCCGTCGCATCGGCCTGCCGACCGTGAGCCTGCACTGCGAGTTCAGGGCGGTGAGCAGGATGGGCGATGACGTCGTGCTCGGGCTGCAAGTCGAGGCGATCGGCAACCGCTCGCTGACGCTGCGGCTCGACTGCACGAGCGGCGGGCAGACGCGGGTGCAGGTGCGCAACGTCATCGTCACCACCAGCCTCGACACCCACCGCGCCATCGCCCTGCCGGAGGACCTGCGCGCCGCCGTCGAGCGTTTCCGCGCCAGCGAATAGTCCGTTCCGAGGAGACCCGCCATGCAGGTGCTGCTTCCCCCAGGCTGGCCGCGGCCGCGCGGTTATGCCAACGGCGTTTCCGCCCGCGGCCGGATGATCTTCGTCGCCGGCATGGTCGGCTGGGATGCGCAAGGCCGCTTCGCGGGTGACGACCTCGAATCGCAGGCAAGGCAGGCGCTGGCCAACGTCGTCGCCGTGCTCGCCGCAGGCGGCGCCCGGCCCGAGCACATCGTGCGCATGACCTGGTACGTGACCAGCAGGCGCGAGTACCTCGACGCCGCCGCCGGGATCGGCCGCGCCTACCGCGAGCTGATCGGCAGCTACGCGGTGGCGATGACCGCGGTCGAGGTCACGGCGCTGATGGAAGACCGCGCCAGGGTCGAGATCGAGGTCACGGCGGTGGTGCCGGACTGAACGCGCAGCGCGCACCACTCGCAGCTCGGCCTTGGACGCCGGGCCCTGTCCGCCGGTGCCCTCCGCGCTTGCCTTCCGGCGCCGGGTCGACTTCTTCAGGCGCCCGTCGCGTCCTGAATCACGGCGAAGGTCACGCCCGAGAGTTCATTGAAGAGCCAGATCCACTCGCCGCCGCCGAAGTCGAGGGGCGGGTCGACGATGAACCCGCCCTGAACCTGGCACCTTCCGGCCATGCCGTGGATGTCGTCGACGCGGATGTCGAGCGCAACGAACGCAAGCCTGGCACGGTTCAGGGTGAAGATGCCACCGCCGGCCGCGTTGCCGAGCATGCCCCCACCGGAACTCGCGACCGAGGCCGCTCCCAGGCCGACACTGCGCCGAGAATCGGGCCACCGATGCTGCCGCCCGATCCGCCAGCCATGCTGTTGGCTACCCTTGGCCAACCGTTCGACGCGGGCGGCGTGACCTTGCATCGATGCAGTTCAATCTAGTCCAGGACTTTCCGGCCGGGCTCGATCGGTTGTGGGCTGCTTTCGGGCGCCCGGACTACCCGC
>CAYLZU010000313.1:0-4132 GCA_964388005.1 uncultured Burkholderiaceae bacterium | reverse complement strand
CGAGGGGCATCGTGGGCCAATTGCCGGCTGCGTTCAAGTCGCGGCGCGGCGCCGGTGCGGCCGGGGGCCAACACCGAAGGCACTCGCAGTCGAGGAGGAACGTCAGGCTGCTTCGGCCAACCGGCCTTGCAGCAGCCTCAGCTCGGCGGCAAACGGGCCGGCGATCTTCTGGAACATCTGTGCGACCTGCTCGGGCAGGTAGTCGTGGACGATCTTGTTGCGGATCGAGCGCATCGACATCCACAGCTCCGCGGAACTGACCCAGCGCAGCTTCTCCATCCGATCGAGAAGCTCGCGGGTCGAGTCGGCCGGCACGCCGAACTCGTGCATCTCGACGCTGCGAAACAGTCGCAGCGCCGACTCGATGGCGCGAATGAAACGGTCGGCCAGCGCGTCGTAGGGCTCAAGTTCCTTCGGCGACAGCTCCGCAGCCGGGTCGAAGGGCGCATACGCGTCCAGAGATGCCATCACCAAGCGGAGCGCCGAGCGCAGCTTCTCGCGGTTCTCGCGCAGCAGGTCCGACCGGTCGCTGCTCATAGTCGCAGGCCGCTGCTGCGGGCGATCCTGTGGATGGGTCGTTCCCGGCAACCGGGGTAGGCGAGCAGGACGTCGATCCGCCGCTCACCGAGTTCGCGCATCAGATCGACTTCCAGGCCGACTGCCTGCGCGAGCGGGTCGTCGACTGGATGCGGAACTTCGATCAATAGGTCGATGTCGCCGCCAAGGCGCGCGTCATCCGTTCGGGAACCGAACAGCAGCACTTCCGCCTGCGGACCGAAGCGCCGCTCGACTGCCCCGCGCACGATGGCCCGTTCGTTGTCCGACAACCTCATCAGGTTCCGCCTTCGACGTTGCAGGAATCCGATGGAATTCTAAGTGCGGGCGAGCGAGGCCTACAGCCCGAACTCCTCGCCGAGGACGACACGCCCCTGCGCATCGCGCACCAGCGGCGCCCACGGCAGGTCGGTGACGCCGGGATCGATGCCGGCCTGCTTCAGCAGCGTGGTCACCTGGCCGCGGTGGTGCGTCTGGTGGTTGAACATCTGCGTCACGCACAGCCAGCGCGGCCGCGAGAGTTCGCGCTGCGCGACGCCGGAGAACCACGTGAGCGTGCCGGTCAGCGCCGCGTTGTCCAATGTCGCGGCCCAGGCGATGATCTCGTCGTCCATGGCGCGGCGCGCCGCGAGCAGCTCGGCGAAGTCGTCGTACAGATCGACGCCGATCGCGCCGACCGGATAGCTCCCGCCGTTGAAGCGCGGCAGCCAGACGCGGTCGCCCCAAAGGATGTGGTTGAGCGTCGAGTGGATCGAGCGGAAGAACGCGCCGCGGTCGGCCTTGCGCTCCTCGTCCGGCAGCCGCGCGGCGGCCTCAAAGAGCTTGCGGTTCATCCAGCCGTTGTAGGCGGCCATCGTCTGGCAGTACTCGGCGTCGATCATCTCGCCTCCACGTGAGTTTCGCGGCGGTTGCGCCGCAGGCACGCGCGCCTGCCCGGGCGCTGCCGGCTCGCTACGCCTGCGACGCCGCCAGCGCCTGGTCGAGGTCGGCGAGCAGGTCGTCGATGTGCTCGATGCCGACCGACAGCCGCACCATGTCTTCGCTGACTCCAGCGCGCGCCAGTTCATCGGCGCCGAGCTGCCGGTGCGTGGTCGAGGCCGGATGGGTGGCTAACGACTTGGCGTCGCCGATGTTGACCAGCCGCACGAAGAGCTTCAGCGCGTCGAGGAAGCGCTCCCCCGCCGCGCGCCCGCCGGCGATGCCGAAGGACAGCACGCCGGAGGCGCGGCCGCCGACGTACTTCTTCGCCAGCGCGTGGTCGGGGTGCGAGGGCAGGCCGGCATAGCGCACCCAGCGCACGGCCGGATGGCCTTCGAGGTGACGGGCGATCGCCAGCGCGTTGTCGTTGATACGGTCCATGCGCAGCGCCAGGGTCTCGATGCCCTGCAGCACCAGGAAGGCGTTGAACGGCGAGATCGCGGCGCCGGTGTTGCGCAGCGGCACCACGCGGGCGCGGCCGATGAAGGCCGCCGGCCCGAGCGCGTCGGTGTAGACGACGCCGTGGTAGGACGGATCCGGTTGTGTGAGCCGCGTGAAGCGCTGCGCGTGCTGCGCCCACGGAAAGCGGCCGCTGTCGACGATCGCGCCGCCGATGCTGTTGCCGTGGCCGCCGAGGTACTTGGTGAGCGAGTGCACGACGATGTCGGCCCCGTACTCGAACGGCCGCAGCAGGTACGGGGTCGGCACCGTGTTGTCGACGACCAGCGGCACGCCGGCGGCGTGCGCGGCGGCGGCCAGCCGCTCGAGGTCGGCCACCTGGCCCGACGGATTGCCGATCGACTCGACGAACACCGCCTTGGTGCGCGCGTCGGCCAGCCGGGCGATGGCGTCGACGTCGTGGATGTCGAAGAAGCGCACCTCGATGCCCTGTTGCGGAAAGGTGTGCGCGAACAGGTTGTAGGTGCCGCCGTACAGCGCCGAGGCCGAGAGGATGTTGTCGCCCGCCTCGGCGATGGTCTGGATCGAATAGGTGATCGCCGCCATGCCGCTGGCCAGGGCGAGCGCGGCGATGCCGCCTTCGAGCGCGGCGATGCGCTTTTCCAGCACGTCGTTGGTCGGATTCATGATCCGCGTGTAGATGTTGCCGGCTACCTTCAGGTCGAACAGGTCGGCGCCGTGCTGGGCGCTGTCGAAGGCGTAGCTGGTGGTCTGGTAAATGGGCACCGCTACCGCCTTGGTGGTGGGGTCGGGGGCGTAGCCGCCGTGGACGGCGAGGGTTTCAAGGCGCATGTCGTGACTCCTCGGTCGTGAGTGAAGCCGGACCCCGGAGCATAGGCGCGCCCGGCCCGCGTCGCAGGCGGGCGGCGAAGGTGC
The DNA here is from genome assembly GCA_964388005.1 of uncultured Burkholderiaceae bacterium. Taxonomy (GTDB): domain Bacteria; phylum Pseudomonadota; class Gammaproteobacteria; order Burkholderiales; family Burkholderiaceae_F; genus JADJWR01. Next base: position 1,264 of record CAYLZU010000313.1, on the reverse strand, counting down.
TTATGACGGCGGGTGACTCTTCCGGCCGCGCTGCAGCGGCATGAGCCGGCGGTGCGAGGGAGAGCCGCGACGATGATCGGCGCACTTGATCCGCGTCAGCGTGGCGGGCACGGACGGGCCAGCATTGCGGTGGACGTAAGAGGGACGGGCGTGTGCGGCTCGCTCGCTGTGACGGGCTGCCGGACGTCCACGACGCGAGCCCGGCGTGATCATCGTTGCCGGCTTGCAATGCACTCGCCTGTGCGAGATCGGCCTTGAACGCGCATCAGTGTGGCCGTGCGGACACGCCCACCTGCTGCCCGCTGGCGATCTACGCCAGCCTGGCGAGCATTGCTTTCAGGGCGGCGTGCAACCCGGGCAGGTCTTCGGTCACTGTGCGATAGACGGTCTCGGAGTCCACCGAGTCGTAGCCGTGAATCACGCGGTTTCGCAGTCCGATCGCAAGGCGCGCCGACGGAATCTCGACAAGGAAGTCTGGGTCTTCCTTCGCGAGCCGCGAGCAGGCTTCACCGAGGATTTCGAGCAGGCGCTCCACGGCAAGCTGGCGCATCCGATCCGCTTCGTATGCGGCCAACGACTGGCCGGCGACGAACGACTCGGCGCTGCCGGCCGCCGACACCGCGTCATGCAACAGCTTGCGGCGCCGATCGAACATACAGCGGCGTTCGCGTGCGCTCGATCTCGGCCGCGAAGTATGGATTGCGGATGGCGCGCGGATTGACCAGGTCGACGCGGGCGCCGAGCAGCGCTTCGAGCGACTCGGCAAGGTCGATCAATCGCATTGCGAGCGAGCCGGGGGACGCCGTGTCCAGCTCGACCAGGAAGTCGAAATCGCTGAGACCGGCCTGGAACCGATCGTCTGCGGCCGAGCCGAACACCTCAAGGCGAGTGACGTTGTAGCGGCGGCAAAGGTCGGCGATGCGGTCGGCGTTTTCGGTCAGTGCGGAATGCATGCCGAGGATTATCGGCCGTGCGAGACCCGCGGGGCAATCACGTTGCGAGTGGTGTCTCGTACCCGATGGTGACCGACGACCCGAGCGGCGCAGCCGGGCGCGCGCGGGTCAATACTCTGGATCAACGACCCCGCTTGGTCGCTTCGACCTCCGGCGCACGATGCCCGTGCTGCGAAGCCTATCGGCGTTCCTAAGGCGAAGCGCCGACCCTGCGGCTCCTCGCCTACATGTTGGCGTAGTTCGGCCCGCCGCCGCCTTCGGGCACGACCCAGACGATGTTCTGCGTCGGGTCCTTGATGTCGCAGGTCTTG
>CAYLZU010000312.1:0-4168 GCA_964388005.1 uncultured Burkholderiaceae bacterium | reverse complement strand
ACCAGCGCGAGGCGATCTTCCAGGCGAAGCACGACGACTACGGCGCGATCATGCTGAAGGCGATCGCCGACCGGCTCGCCGAGGCCTTCGCCGAGATGCTGCACGAGCGCGTGCGCCGCGACCTGTGGGGCTACGCCTTCGGCGAAGACCTGACCAGCCGCGAGCTGATCCGCGAGGGCTACCGCGGCATCCGCCCGGCGCCCGGTTACCCGGCCTGCCCCGAGCACGCGGTCAAGCGGGCCATGTTCGAGGTCCTCGGGGCCGCCGAGATCGGCATGGGACTGACCGAGAACTACGCGATGACGCCGCCGTCGTCGGTCTCAGGCTTCTACTTCTCGCACCCGCAGGCGAAGTACTTCAACGTCGGCCGCATCGGCCGCGACCAGCTCGAAGACCTGGCGCGGCGCAAGCGCGAGCGGGTCGACGAACTCGAGCGCTGGCTGGCGGCGAACCTCGGCTGACGGCGGTTGTCACCTGCGTTGCCGGCATTGACGCGGCCACCGAAGTGCGGCTTGCCCGGGAGCGTTTGTCGTCTCACGCACCTTGCGTCGATCGCTACGATCATCCTGAGGGGCCCGCGCGCCTGCGGCGGGTAAGGCCATGAATCGCCGCTGCGCCGGCTCGCGCGAGCGACCGGCCGCGACGCCGGCCGCCCCGGCTGGCGAACGCGCGCGGTCGTCAGGCACGCCTGCCTGCTCTCACGGCCTATACTGGATTTTGAGTCGCACACCTGCCAGCGGATCCGCCATGGGCAACCTCACGACACGCGAATCGCTCGCCTTGCGCTGGGCCGAAGTCTGCAACGATCCGACACTGCGCGAGCTGCCGTACAAGGTCGAGCTGAACGCCTTCGGGACGATCGAAATGAGCCCGGCAAACAACCGTCACGCCCTTCTGCAAGGCAGGATCGCGCACGAGTTGGCAAGACAGTTGCCGCAGGGCGCCGTGCTGACCGAGTGCCCGATATTCACCGAGATCGGCGTGCGTGTGCCTGACGTGGCCTGGGCCTCCAACGAGTTCCTCGATCGTCACGGCGAAGCCACGCCCTTTCCCGAGGCCCCGGAGATATGCGTCGAGATCCGGTCGCCTTCGAATTCCGACGAGGAACTCGAACTGAAGACACGCGCCTTTTTCGCTGCCGGAGCACGCGAAGTCTGGGTCGTCTCCGAGGATGGCGAGGTCAGCATCAACGACGTCGCCGGCCCGCGTGCGACCAGCCGCTATGCCGTCACGCTGACGCTGCCGCCGCGCCGCTCGCGCTGAACGCGCAGTTGGCGGGCCGCCTTGGCCGACTCGCCTCGAAGAAACGCCAGGCGCAGCGAGCGCACCTTTCACTGTCAGGGCAGCGCGGCTGCGCCGGCGCCTGCTCGAACTGGAACGCCGCGGCGGCTGGCGCGCGCTGGCGGTGCGGCGCGCACGTCTGCGCGAGCTCAACGCCGAATTCTTCGCTCTATACATGGAGCGGCGGTCCGTCCGCCACCGTTGAGCAGCCGTCGCGATCGGCCGATAATCCTCGGCCAGAACCGAACCCGCCGCGCCGTCACCGGGCGTCGAGCCGAGGCTTGCCCCGGGGGGGCTTGATCGCCACCGCCGCGGCGCCCATATTGATCCTTGAGCAATACTCCTTGCGGCCCGTTGGAGGCCGAGATGAACCCCATGAGCAAGCCGGCGACGAGACCGGCCGCGGTGGCGGGAATGTTCTACCCCGCCTCGCCTGTCGAACTGCGTCAGCAGGTCGATTCGCTGCTGGCCGAAGCAGCCAGCCGCGTCCGGCCGCCGGTACCGAAGGCGCTGATCGCGCCGCACGCCGGCTACGTCTACTCCGGGCCGATCGCCGCCAGCGCCTACGCGGCGCTCGGTGAGGCTTCCCGCCGTATCCGCCGCGTCGTGCTGCTCGGCCCGGCGCACCGGGTCGCCGTTCGCGGGCTGGCGGCGCCGGGGGTCGAGCGCTTCGAGACGCCGCTGGGCGAGGTCGCAGTGGACCTCGACGCCCTGGCGGCGCTGCGCGACCTGCCGCAGGTCGTCGCGAGCCCGCAGGCGCACGCCGCCGAGCACTCGCTCGAAGTGCAGCTGCCGTTCCTGCAGCGGCTGCTCGGCGACTTCCGCCTCGTGCCGCTGGCCGTCGGCGCCGCTTCGGCGGAAAACGTCGCGCAGGTACTCGAAACGCTGTGGGGCGGCGACGAGACGCTGATCGTCGTCAGCTCCGACCTGTCGCACTACCTGCCCTATGACAGCGCGCGGACGGTGGATCGGGCGACCATCGACCGGCTGCTGCGACTGGACGAGACGCTCGATCACGAGCAGGCCTGCGGTGCGACGCCGATCAACGGCCTGCTGCGGGTGGCGCGCCGCCGCGGGCTGCGCGCCGAACTGCTCGACCTGCGCAACTCCGGCGACACCGCCGGCGACCGGCGCCATGTCGTCGGTTATGCCGCGGTCGCCTTCGCACCCGCCGCTGCCGCTGCCGAGGCCGACTGCGATGAGGCGGCCGCCGCCACCGAACGCGGCCGCGTGCTGCTGGCCCATGCCCGCTCGGCGATCGCCGAAGCGCTGCGGCTGATCGCCCTGCCCGCGCCCGAGCGTCCCTTCCTGCACCAGCCGGGGGCCACCTTCGTCACCCTGCGCAAGGCCGGGAGCCTTCGCGGCTGCATCGGCTCGCTCGCGCCGCGTCGGCTGCTGCGCGAGGACGTGCGCGCCAATGCCCGCGCGGCCGCCTTCGACGATCCGCGCTTCGCGCCGCTTTCGGCGAAGGAGTACGGGGAGATCGACGTCGAGGTTTCGGTGCTGTCGGCCGCGACGCCGCTGCCGGTCGCCGGCGAATCGGACCTGCACGCGCAGCTGCGCGCCGGCGTCGACGGCCTGATCCTCGAACTGGGCAGCCGGCGCAGCACCTTCCTGCCGCAGGTCTGGGATGCGCTGCCGGCGCCGCGCGACTTCGTCGGAGAGCTCAAACGCAAGGCCGGGCTGCCGCGCGAGTTCTGGTCGGCCGAACTGCGCTTCTCGCGCTACACGGTCGAGAAGTTCACCGAGCGGGAGGCCGCATGAAATCCGCCGCCACCGAACGAGACGCCAGGCAGCAGCCGGACGAGCACCACCCGGCGCGCTGGTGGCACGCCCTGCCCGACGGCCGCATCCAGTGCGACCTGTGCCCGCGCGACTGCAAGCTGCACGACGGCCAGCGCGGGCTCTGTTTCGTGCGTAAGCGCGAGGGCGAGGCGATGGTGCTCACCACCTACGGCCGCTCCTCGGGCTTCTGCGTCGACCCGATCGAGAAGAAGCCGCTCAACCACTTCTACCCCGGCTCGTCGGTGTTCAGCTTCGGCACCGCCGGCTGCAACCTCGCCTGCAAGTTCTGCCAGAACTGGGACATCTCAAAGTCGACCGAGATGGACCGGCTGATGGACGCCGCCTCGCCGGCGGCGATCGCCGAGGCCGCGCTCGACGCCGGCTGCCGCAGTGTGGCCTTCACCTACAACGACCCGGTGATCTTCGCCGAGTATGCGATCGACACCGCGATCGCCTGCCACGCGCGCGGCGTGAAGACGGTGGCGGTGACCGCCGGCTACATCCACGCCGAGCCGCGCGCCGAGTTCTACGCCCACATGGACGCCGCCAACGTCGACCTGAAGGCGTTCAGCGAGGAGTTCTACTTCAGGCTCACCGGCGCCCACCTGGCGCCGGTGCTGGAGACGCTGAAGTACCTGGTGCACGAGACGGCCTGCTGGACCGAGATCACGACGCTGCTGATCCCGAGCAAGAATGATTCGGACACCGAGATCCGCGCCATGTGCCAGTGGATTGCGAAGGAGCTGACGCCCGAGGTGCCGCTGCACTTCACGGCGTTCCACCCCGACTACAAGCTCGACGACCTGCCGCCCACGCCAGCGTCGACGCTGGCGCGCGCGCGGCGCATCGCCATCGAGGAAGGGCTGCGGTACGTCTACACCGGCAACGTGCACGACCGCGAGGGCGGCAGCACCTTCTGCCCGCGCTGCCACGCGCTGCTCGTCGAGCGCGACTGGCACCGCATCCTGCGCTACGAACTGACCGACGACGGCCGCTGCCCGCATTGCTCCCATGCCGTCGCCGGCCGCTTCGAGCCGTATCGCGGCTGCTTCGGCAACCGCCGCTTCGCGGTGCGGGTGGCGCGCTGAATGACGCGGCGGCC
>CAYLZU010000311.1:3485-4203 GCA_964388005.1 uncultured Burkholderiaceae bacterium | reverse complement strand
TGGATCGGGATGTCCTGCATCAGGATGCCGACGTCGTACATCTTGCGCACGTAGGTGAAGCCGCCGACGAAGACGATCGAGGCGTAGACGATGCACAGCACCGCGGCGACGATGCCGACCGCGCGCGCGGCGCCGGCCGACAGCGACTTGACCACTGCGTCCACCCCGATGTGGGCGCCGACCCGCACGCCGTAGGACATGCCGATGAAGATCAGCCACGCGAACATGACGCCGGTCAGTTCCAGCGCCCACACGAAGCTGTAGTTGAAGACGTAGCGGGCGACCACCTGCACGAAGGTGACGATGGTCATCATCGCCATCAGGACGACGATCAGCCCTTCCTCGAAGTGTTCCAGCCAGCGCATGGGTAAACGAAGGGCCCGCTTCGCGGGCCCTTGCCTTGTGCCGTGATCAGCTGTTGGACTTCAGGGCGGCTTCGATCAGGTCACGCCCGACGTCGCCTTCGAACTTCTTCCATACCGGTTCCATGGCCTTGCGCCAGGCGGCCATGTCTTCCTTCGACAGCTTCTGGATCTTGGCCTTGCCGGCCGCCTCGATCTTCTTGCGGTCGTCCTGGTTGATGTCCTCGGCCAGCTTGTTGGCGTAAGCGGTCGCCTCCGCCATCGCCTCGCTCAGGCCCTTCTTGATGTCGGGCGGCAGGCTGTCCCACCACTTGGCGTTGGCCACCACCATGTAGTCGATCACGCCGTGGTTGGTC
>CAYLZU010000311.1:2360-3475 GCA_964388005.1 uncultured Burkholderiaceae bacterium | reverse complement strand
GACCACGCCGGTCTGCAGCGCCTGGTAGACCTCGGCGAAGGCCATCTTCTGCGGATTGGCGCCCAGCGCCTTGAACTGCGCTTCGAGCACGTCGGAGGCCTGGATGCGGAACTTCAGGCCCTTGGTGTCCTCGGGCCGCGTCAGCTTGTCCTTGTTGGTCGACAGCTGCTTCATGCCGTTGTGCCAGTACGCCAGGCCGATCAGGCCGCGGTTCTTCATCGACGTCAGCAGCTCCTGGCCCTTGGGGCTGGACTGGAAACGGTCGACGGCGGCGATGTCGTCGAACAGGAACGGCAGGTCGAAGATCTGGATCTTCTTGGTGTAGCGGTCGAACTTCGACAGCGACGGCGCGATCAGCTGCACGTCGCCGAGCAGCACCGCCTCCATCTCCTTGGCGTCGCCGAACAGCTGCGAACTGGGGAAGACCTGGACCTCGACCTTGCCGGGCAGCTTCTTCTCGGCCAGCTCCTTGAACTTCAGCGCCCCCTGGCCCTTGGGCGTCTTCTCCGCCACCACGTGGCTGAACTTGATCACCATCGGCGCCTGCGCCTGGGCAGCGAAGGGCAGCGTCAGGGCGACGGCGGCGGCGCCGACAGTCGTGAGAACGTGACGGCGCAAATGGCTGGGCAACTTCATATCGAGTCTCCTGTGGCTGGAAGTAGGGAGCCGGTACGGCTGCCGGCCCGGTCAGTGCGTCTTGTACCCGCAATAGTCACCCATACCCTTGACCAGGCGCAAGTGAGCGCGGCCGCCCGTTTCCGGCCGCATCCATTGCTGCCATGCAGCGGAACTGTACTTAGTCGCTGCCGCGGCCCGCGGTGCCGCGCCCTCAGTAGCGGCCGTGCTGCTTGTAGATGTAGTTGGTCAGCTCGCCCTGCTGCATGAACAACTGGCGCTGGATCTGGTGCACGGCGCGGACGATCGCCCGCATCACCCGGTAGACGAGGTGCGGATCGGTGTCCAGCAGCGCCTCGAGCTTCTCGCGCTCGAGCCCGAGCACGCGGGTGGCGTCCATCGCCACCAGCGAGGCATAGCGGCGGCTGCCGTCCAGCCAAGACATCTCGCCGGCGAAGTCGCCGGCCGCCAGCGTGTTCAGCGTCACCTGCTCCGGCGTG
>CAYLZU010000311.1:0-2350 GCA_964388005.1 uncultured Burkholderiaceae bacterium | reverse complement strand
TTGCCGCTGACGATCAGGTAGAAGTGATGATCGTCTTCGCCCTCGCGGACGAGCACTTCGCCCTGCTTGAGGTCGCGCAGCTGCATCGCCGCCGCCAGCCGGCGGCACTGCTCGTCGGTCAGCTCCACCGCCAGCTTCGATGGCCGCAGGGCTTCAAGCATCAGTTGGTCGTTCATGGTCGGCTCCGGTAGCTGCGATTGAACGGTTGCCGCGACCGCGGTCGGCGTCGGCAGGATACGCTCGGCGCGCTCGACGTAGGCATCGACCATGGTGTCGGCCATGCGCGCGAACACCGGCCCGGCCACACGCTCGGTCAGCCTGTCGGCGAACTCGTAGTTCAGAGTGAACTCGACCCGGCAGGCGGTGGCGTTGAGCGGCGTCAAACGCCATTCGCCCTCGAAGCGCTGCAGCGGCCCGCGCACCATGCGCAGCGCCAGCCACTCCGGCCGCCGCTTCGGGTTGCGAGTCTGCAGGGTGAGGGTGAGGCCGGCGACGCGCATCGAGATCCGCGCCGCGACGATCTCCTCGGTCCGCTCGAGGATCACCGCGTCGGTGCACCAGGGGATGAACTGCGGGTAGTGCTCCGCCTGCTCGATCAGGTCGAACATGGACTCGGCCGGATAGGGCAGCAGAATCGAGCGGCGGACCTGCATCGGAGGCGGACATCCTCGGCGGGCAAACAGGCGCGAGCGTAGCCCGGCTGCGATGACGCTTCGCAGCCGTCTCGCCTAGACTCGCCGGCCAGGCCGAGTCGGGGCATGGCGGGGCGATCGGTCGAGTCGGCCAACGTCCGACGGAGGCAGATGATGGATGCGCGCATGGAAACGGCCTGCCCGGTGCTCGGGCTGGCGCACGTGGCGATCAAGGCGGCCGACCTGCCGGCGACGATCGCGTTCTACCGCGACGTGCTCGGACTCGCCGAAGTGCCGCGGCCGCCGTTCGACTTTCCCGGCGCCTGGCTCGGCATCCCGGGCGGCGAGGCGCTGATCCACCTCTATGCCGGCGAACGGGCGCGCAACACCGACGGCAGCGTCGCGGCCGGCAGCGCCGCGATCGATCACGTGTCGCTGTGGGCGCGCGGCCACGAGGCGCAGCGCCGGCGGTTCGAAGAGATCGGCCTGCCCTATCGCAGCCAGCCGGTGCCGGCGACCGGTCTGGCGCAACTGTTCGTCTACGACCCCAACGGGGTCATGCTGGAGCTGACCTTTCGCCTCGCCGACGAGCCGGACGCCGTGGTCGGCGCGCGCGGCGGCGCGCTGCGTTTCGAGCCGGAGCGCTACCGGCGGTTTTCAGGTCAGGCGTAGAACTTGGATCCCCGGCTGCGCTGCGCGCCGACAGGACGATCTCGGTGGCCCGGGCGCAATGCCGAGGCTGATTGGATCCCGGTCTGCGCTGCGCTCAACCGGGATGACGAAGGCGGCGCCGGCGGCGCCGCCTTCGTCACTTCGCCACCGGCATCGTGAACTCGGCGCCCTTGCCGATCGAGCCCGGCCAGCGCTGCATCACCGCCTTGTAGCGGGTGTAGAAGCGCACGCCCTCGGCGCCGTAGGCGTGGGTGTCGCCGAACAGGCTGCGCTTCCAGCCGCCGAACGAGTAGAACGCCATCGGCACCGGGATCGGCACGTTGACTCCCACCATGCCGACCCTGATCCGCCGCACGAACTCGCGCGCGGTGTTGCCGTCGGCCGTGAACAGCGCCACGCCGTTGCCGTATTCGTGCCCGTTGACGAGATCGACCGCGGCGGCGAAGTCCGGCACCCGCACCACGGACAGCACCGGGCCGAAGATCTCCTCGTCGTAGATGCGCATGCCGGGGCGCACGTGGTCGAACAGGCAGCCGCCGAGGAAGAAGCCGTTCTCGCGCCCCGGCACCGCGAGGCCGCGGCCGTCGACGACCAGCCGCGCGCCTTCCTCGACGCCGTGATCGACGTAGCCCCTGACCCTGCTCCGGTGTGCCGCGGTGACGAGCGGGCCCATCTCCGCGGCCGGGTCCATGCCGTCGCCGACCTTGAGCAGCCGCACGCGCGGCGCCAGCCGCCGCACGAGTTCGTCGGCAACGCGGCCGACCGCCACCGCCACCGAGATCGCCATGCAGCGCTCGCCGGCCGAGCCGTACGCGGAGCCGATCAGCGCGTCGACTGCCTGGTCGAGGTCGGCGTCCGGCATGACCACCATGTGGTTCTTGGCGCCGCCGAGCGCCTGCACGCGCTTGCCGCGGCGGCCGCCCTCGTCGTGGATGTGCTCGGCGACCGCAGTGGAGCCGACGAAGCTCACCGCGGCGATGCCCGGGTGGGCGAGGATCGCGTCGACCGCCGCCTTGTCGCCCTGCACGACGTTGAACACGCCGTCG
>CAYLZU010000310.1:0-4203 GCA_964388005.1 uncultured Burkholderiaceae bacterium | reverse complement strand
CCGGCTCGAACGATCGACGGACGGCGATACTCACGCGAAGGGCACCCGGAATCTCGACCACGGCAGGCAGATGAGAACTATACTCATTCGCGAACAGTCTCCCGTCCTCCGATGACCGCTCCGACCGTACTGGAAATCCGCGAACTCGGCATCCGCTATCCGCACGCGGCGGCACCGGTGCTCGATCAGCTCAACCTGGCGCTCGAAGTCGGTGATCTCGGCTGCGTGGTCGGCAGCTCCGGCTGCGGCAAGACCACCCTGCTGCGCGCCATCGCCGGCCTGGTGCCGGTCACGTCCGGATCGATCGACATCGCCGGCACCCGCGTTGCCGGCGACGGCATCGACGTCCCGACCGAGAAGCGCGGCGTCGGCCTGGTGTTCCAGGACTATGCGCTGTTTCCACATCTGCGCATCGACGAGAACGTCGCCTTCGGCCTGCGCGCCCTGCCGCGCGGCGAACGCGCCGCCCGCGTCGAAAGGCTGCTCGAACTCGTCGGCCTGAGGCCGTTCGCGCGCAAGTATCCGCACGAGCTGTCCGGCGGCCAGCAGCAGCGCGTCGCCCTGGCCCGGGCGCTGGCGCCGCAGCCGGCGCTGCTGCTGATGGACGAGCCGTTCTCGAACCTCGACGTCGAACTGCGGGCGCGGCTGGGCGCCGAGGTGCGGCAGATCCTGAAGGAGAGCGGCACCTCGGCGATCCTCGTCACCCACGACCAGCAGGAAGCGTTCGCCATCGCCGATCGCGTCGGCGTCATGCACGGCGGCCGCCTCGAGCAGTGGGACCGACCGTACGAGATCTATCACCGGCCCGGCAGCCGCTACGTCGCCGACTTCATCGGCCAGGGCGTGTTCCTGCCGGCCAAGGTGCTCGACTCGCGCCGGGTGACGATCGAACTCGGCGAACTGAAGGGCGACGTTCCCCTGCCCTGCACCGTCGGCTGCGACACCTGCGGCCGCGGCTGCCACGTCGAGGTGCTGCTCCGCCCCGACGACGTGGTGCACGACGACGCCAGCCCGATGACGGCGCAGGTGGTACGCAAGGCCTTCCGCGGCGCCGACTTCGTCTACACGCTGCGGCTGGCGAGCGGCCGCGAAGTGCTGGCGCTGGTGCCGAGCCACCACGACCACGCCATCGGCGAACGCATCGGCATCCGCCTCGACGCCGACCACGTCGTCACCTTCCCGACCACCGAGTCGGCAGCGACCGCCCGCCTATAATCCGCCGCTCGCCTGCGGCGGGATGGAGAGATGGCCGAGCGGTTGAAGGCGCACGCCTGGAACGCGTGTATAGGTGAATAACCTATCGTGGGTTCGAATCCCACTCTCTCCGCCAGAGACGCCCCGTTGATCGGCTGAACACCGCGGGGCTGCGGACGCTCACCGCCAGGCCGTGCGCCAGCCCCGCGCTGCCCGCACGCTCATCCCGCGGCGCTGTCATTGCCGAACTTTGTCGGTGCCGGGATCATGGGCTTGAACAGAAGTCTCGGGCTCGATGGTCGAGCCACGGCTCGTCATGCAGCCTTCCCGATGGAGACACCGCGGGACCTGACGGTATTCATCGCCACCGGCGAATCCGCGTGCAGCGAGTGCGGGCAGACGCTGGGGCGCGGCGCGTGGATCTGCCTCGCCGGCGAGCGTGGCGCGGTGTGCCTGTCCTGCGCCGACCTCGATCACCTCGCCTTCCTTCCCGCCGGTGACGCCGCGCTGACGCGCCGTGCGCGGAAGCACTCGACGCTCTCCGCGGTCGTCCTCAAGTGGAGCCGCGCTCGAAAGCAGTACGAGCGGCAAGGCGTGCTGGTCGAGCCGGCCGGCCTCGCGCTGGCCGAGGCCGAGTGCCTGGCCGATGCCACCGCGCGGGCGCGTCGGGCCGAGCGCGAGGCCGAGCGGCGCGCCGAACTGGAGCCGGCGTTCGTCGCCGCGTTCGCGCAACGGGTTCGCGAACGGTTTCCGGGTTGTCCCGCGGGCCGGGAGCAGGCAATCGCCGAACATGCCTGCCGGAAGTACAGCGGGCGCGTGGGCCGTTCGGCGGCCGCCAGGACGCTCGATGACAGTGCGGTGCGCCTTGCCGTCATCGCCCACCTGCGCCACGTCGAGACTGCCTACGATGAGTTGCTCGCCGCCGGGCGCGACCGGCACGACGCGCGGCATGAGGTCGCCGAGCAGGTGCGCGTCATCCTCGCCGAGTGGGAACGGCCCCGCTCGTAGGCATTTGCAACTGCAGCGACCGTCCTTGGCCGAAACGCTCATCGAATCCGGTCGGCGAAGGAACCATCGCGCCGAGCGGGAGGATCGACTCGTTGACGCGGATCTGAAGCTCCGGCGCGAGCCTGCGATCGCGCTTGCGCCTTGCGACAGCGCCGCGGCCTTGGTGTCGCGCAGCGATTCGAGCAGGGAGTCGACGATTGCCGCGCAATCCTCGTCGGGCCATCAGCGGCGTCATGGCGAACGACGCCACCGTCATGTCAGCGCAGGCAGTCCCACCGCGCAAGAACCGCCGACCGCGGCCGCACCCGAATTAGCAATGAACGAGATCGGGCGCCGCCGCGCTCGAAGACGCGACGCGGAGGCACCGCTGCCGGCCTACGCCAGATCGAACCGGTCCAGGTTCATCACCTTGTTCCAGGCGGCGATGAAGTCGTTCACGAATTTCGACTTGTTGTCGTCGCAGGCGTAGACCTCGGCCAGCGCCCGCAGCTCGGAGTTCGAACCGAAAACGAGATCGACCCGGGTGCCGGTCCACCTGACCTCGCCGGACTTGCGGTCGCGTCCTTCGTAGACACCGTCGGTTGAAGACCGCCGCCACTCGACGCTCATGTCGAGCAGGTTGACGAAGAAGTCGTTCGTCAGCGAGCCCGGCGTGTTCGTGAACACGCCGTGCCGCGACTGTCCGGCGTTGGCACCGATGGCGCGCATGCCGCCGACCAGCACCGTCATCTCGGGTGCGGTCAGCGTCATCAGCTGGGCGCGGTCGAGCAGCATCTCTTCGGCCGGCGTGTTCAGGCCTGGGCGCTGGTAGTTGCGGAAGCCGTCCGCCACCGGTTCGAGCACGGCGAACGATTCGACGTCGGTCTGCTCCTGCGACGCGTCCGTTCGTCCCGGCGAGAAGGGCACCTTGACCTCATGCCCGGCCTTCTTCGCCGCGGCTTCGACCGCGGCGCAGCCCCCCAGCACGATCAGGTCGGCGAGCGAGATCCGTTTCCCGCCGCGCTGGGCGCCGTTGAACTCCTTCTGGATGGCTTCGAGCTTCGGCAGCACCTTGGCCAGTTCGGCCGGCTGGTTCGCCTCCCAGTCCTTCTGCGGCGCCAGGCGGATGCGCGCTCCATTGGCGCCACCGCGCTTGTCCGAGCCGCGGAAGGTCGCCGCCGACGCCCAGGCCGTGGTCACCAGCTGCGGGATCGACAACCCCGAAGCGAGGATCCTGGCCTTCAGGGCCGCGATGTCCTGCTCGCTCACCAGTTCGTGGTCGACCGCCGGCACCGGGTCTTGCCAGATTAGGTCCTCGGCCGGCACCTCGGCGCCGAGGTAGCGGGCGCGCGGCCCCATGTCGCGGTGGGTCAGCTTGAACCAGGCGCGGGCAAAGGCGTCGGCGAACGCCTGCGGGTCCTGGTGGAAGCGGCGCGAGATCTTCTCGTAGGCCGGGTCGAAGCGCAGCGACAGGTCCGCGGTGGTCATCATCGGCCGGTGCTTCTTCGACGGGTCGTGGGCGTCGGGGATCATGTGCTCGGGCTTCACGTCCCTGGCCAGCCACTGCCAGGCGCCGGCGGGGCTCTTCACCAGCTCCCACTCGTAGCCGAACAGCATGTCGAAGTAGCCCATGTCCCACCGCGTGGGGTTCGGCTTCCAGGCGCCTTCGATGCCGCTCGTGGTGGCGTGCACCCCCTTGCCGGTTCCGAAGGCGTTCTTCCAGCCGAGCCCCATCTCCTCGATCGGCGCGCCCTCGGGTTCGCGCCCGACCAGAGCCGGATCGCCGGCGCCATGCGCCTTGCCGAAGGTGTGGCCACCGGCCACCAGGGCGACGGTCTCCTCGTCGTTCATCGCCATGCGGGCGAAGGTCTCGCGGACGTCGCGGCCGGAGGCCACCGGATCCGGGTTGCCGTTCGGGCCCTCGGGGTTGACGTAGATGAGGCCCATCTGCACCGCGCCGAGCGGATTCTCGAGCTGGCGGTCGCCGCTGTAGCGCTCGTCGCCGAGCCAGGTGGTCTCCTT
>CAYLZU010000309.1:0-4213 GCA_964388005.1 uncultured Burkholderiaceae bacterium | reverse complement strand
GCCGGGCCGTCCCAAGGGCGAATCCTTCGAGCGTCAGCGAGAAGGGAATCCATTAGACCCGCCGGGCCGTCCCAAGGGCGAATCCCTGAGCGCGCAGCGCCAAGGACGCGACCCAAGCCCCGCCGCGTCGAGGAGAAGAACATCGTGAGCGACGCCCTGTTCGAGACCAGCATCCGTTCGCTGCCGCTCGTCTACCGCGGCAAGGTGCGCGATTCCTACGCCGTCGGCGACGACAAGCTGCTGATCGTCACCACCGACCGCCTGAGCGCCTTCGACGTCGTCATGCGGCAGCCGATCCCCGGCAAGGGCAAGGTGCTGAACGCGATGTCGAACTTCTGGTTCGACCTGCTCGGCCCGATCGTGCCCAACCACCTGACGCACATCCGCCCCGAAGACGTGGTGGCGCCGGACGAAGTCGAGCAGGTGCGCGGCCGCGCCGTGGTGGCGATGAAGCTGGCGCCGGTGCCTGCCGAGGCGGTGGTCCGCGGCTACCTGATCGGCTCGGGGTGGAAGGACTACCAGGCCAGCGGCCGGGTCTGCGGCATCGAGCTGCCGCCGGGGCTGCGGCTGGCGGAGAAGCTGCCGCAGCCGATCTTCACCCCGGCCACCAAGGCGGCGCTCGGCACCCACGACGAGAACATCTCGTTCGAGGAGCTTGCCGGGAGGATCGGTGCCGAACTGGCGCGGAAGCTTCGCGACACCGCGCTGCGGCTGTACGTCGCGGCGCGCGAGTACGCCGAGTCGCGCGGCATCATCATCGCCGACACCAAGTTCGAGTTCGGTCTCGACGGCGACGGCACAATGCGGCTGATGGACGAGGTGCTGACCGCCGACTCGTCGCGCTACTGGCCGGCCGAAGAGTATCGGGTCGGCGTCTCGCCGCGCAGCTACGACAAGCAGTTCGTCCGCGACTGGCTGGAGGCGCAGCCCTGGAACAAGGCGCCGCCGCCGCCCGAACTGCCGCCGGAGATCGTAGCCCAGACCGCGGCCAAGTACCGCGAGGCACTGCGGGCGATCACCGGCAAGGACATCGACGAGGCCAGAGCCGCGCCGGCCTGATGCAGGTCAAGGCGCCGGCCGGAGGTCACGCGAAGCTTGCAGCCGGCCCGCAAACCCGAGGAGGACGACGATGCCGACCTATACCGTCAGCGACATGATGCGTCACAAGGCGTCGCAGGAGATCATCGCCGTCGATCCGCTCGCCACCGTGCTCGAGGCGGCGGAGGTGATGGCCGCCCGCGGCATCGGCGCGGTGCTGATCCGCGACGCCAGGGGCGGGGTCGAGGGCATCTTCACCGAGCGCGACGTGCTCAGGCGGATCGTCGCCGAGAAGCGTGATCCTTCGACGACGCGCGTCGCCGAGGTGATGAGCAGCGGCGTCCGCCATGTGCCCTCGTCGACCACGGTCGAACAGGCGCTGCAGCTGATGGTCACGCACCGCTATCGCCATCTGCTGGTCCAGGACGGGGGCAAGGTGGTCGGCCTGATCTCGATCCGCGACATCATGACCTCGCTGATCGAACCGGAGATGGCAATGGCCCCCGAGGGCCGCTTCGGCCACATGCGCTCGCGCGCCGAGGAGGCGGTGCGGATGCTGCAGTCGGGCAAGGGCGGTTGAGCGCCAGCCGCGGCGCCGCCGATCGGGCTCGCGCCCCGGCAGGCGCGGATTCGGATGACGCCCGCCGCCGGGTTGGCTTCGCCGCGGGATCAGTCGAGCTTCAGCCGCACCACCGGACGCGTCGGCTTGCGCCGCGCGACCTCGTGGAAGCCGGCGTGGTCGTACATCGACTTCGCGCCGTGCCAGAGCCAGTCGTCGTGCGACCGGCCCGGTTTGTCCACCGGATAGGCTTCGAGCAGCCTGACGCCGCGTCGGCGGGCATAGCGGATGGCGCCGGCGAGCAGCGCCGTCGCGACGCCCTGGTGGCGGTATGGCGCCGGCACCACGAAGCAGACGATCGACCACACTGGCTGATCGTCGACCGGCCTGGCGACCGGCGAGCGTTGCAGCCTGCGGTAGTCCTCGCGTGGCCCGAGGGTGACCCAGCCCACCGGCACCTTGCCGCGATAACCGATCAGCCCGGCGGGCGGATCGGCCGCCGCCAGTGCCTTCAGCGCGCCCTTGTTCGCCTCGCGCCGACTGACGCCGTCCGGCAGCACCTGCCTGCCGCTGCCGCGATAGAACATGCACCAGCAGCCGCGCGCGATCGAGCAGCCCCTGGCGTTGAACACCGCTTCGAGATCGGGCCAGCGCTCCGGCGTCAGCGGGCGGACGGTGATCGTCATGTCTCGACTCCCTGTGCACGAGCCGCAGTCGTCGCTGCCGCCATCATGCCGCGACCCGACGACCGGCGGCAGCCCGCGAGCATCGAATCACCAGGCCGCGCGTCGTCGCCGCAAGGTTCCGTCTCCTGGGACGGTGGGTTCGGGGCGACGGCACTCATGCCGAGGCCGACACCGCGGCCGCTTCGCGCCGTCATCGGCGGCAGCGTCTTGCGATTGCCGAATCAGCCTGGCGGCAACGCCATCGCCAGCACCCGCGCCACGTGCAGCGCTTCGCGCCGCGCGCCGTCGGCGATCTGGTGCCGGCAACTGGTCCCGTCGGCGACGATCAGCGCGTCGGCCGGGGCGGCCCGCACCGCCGGCAGCAGCGAGGCTTCGGCCATCGCCATCGACACCTGCTGGTGCTCCGCCTCGTAGCCGAAGCTGCCAGCCATGCCGCAGCAGCTCGACTCGATCGGCTGCACCGTCAGCTGCGGCACCAGCGCCAGCGCGGCGGCAACCGATGGCATCACGCCGAAGGCTTTCTGATGACAGTGGCCGTGCAGCAGCGCGGTCCGGGCGAGCGGCAGGAAGCCGATGCCGAAGCGGCCCGCCGCCGCCTCGCGAGCGACGAATTCCTCGAACAGGAAACTTGCCTCCGCCAGTTCCTGCGCGCCGGCGCCGAGCTTCAGCACCAGGAATTCGTCGCGCAGTCCCAGCAGGCACGACGGTTCCAGGCCGACCACGGCCGCCCCGGCGCGCACGTACGGCAGCAGCGCATCGAGGGTGCGCCGCGCCTCGGCGCGGGCGCGCTCGACCATGCCGGTGCCCAAGTAGGTGCGGCCGCAGCACAGCGGCCGGCCGTCGCCGCCGACGAGCACGGTGACGCCGTAGCCCGCGGCCGCCAGCACGCGGTGGGCGGCGGCAAGGTTCTCGGGCTCGAAGCTGTCGTCGAAGGTGTCGGCGAACAGCACGACCCGCCGCTCGCCGGCCGGCACCTCGCCTGCCGCGCGGGTGACGGCAACGGTCGAGGTGAAGCGATCGCGGCGGAACTCCGGCAGCCTGCGGTTCGCCGCCAGCCCGGTCATGCGCTCGGCGAGGCGGGCGACCAGCGTCGACCGGTTGCGCAGGTTGGTGAGCCACGGCAGCCGCGCCGCCCACGGCGCGTAGCGCGGCAGGTGGCCGATCACGCGGTCGCCCAGGGTGTGGCCATGGCGGCTCCGGTGGTGATGCAGGAACTCGATCTTCATCTTCGCCATGTCGACGCCGGTCGGGCACTCGCGCCTGCACCCCTTGCAGCTGACGCACAGCTCCATCGCCTCGCGCACCGCATCGGAGGTCAAGGCGTCGGCGCCGAGCTGGCCCGACAGCGCCAGCCGCAGGGTGTTGGCGCGGCCCCGGGTCAGGTGCTTTTCATCGCGGGTGACGCGGAAGCTCGGGCACATCGTGCCGGCGTCGAACTTGCGGCAGTGGCCGTTGTTGTTGCACATCTCGACCGCCTTGCCGAAGCCGAGCGCCGGGTCACCGCCGGTGCCGGGCGCGGTCAGCTCTTCGGTGGCCGGATCGTTGTGCACGTCCCAGGCGCTCCAGTCGAGCGCGGTGTCGAGCGGCGCGATGGCATAGCCGGGCGGGTAGCGGAACAGCCTGCGGTCGTCCATCCTCGGCGCGCGGACGATCTTGCCGGGGTTGAGCAGGCCCTGCGGGTCGAACAGGTCCTTGATCGCCTCGAATGCCCGTGTCAGCTCCGGGCCGAACTGCCAGCGCACCCATTCGCTGCGCACCAGGCCGTCGCCGTGCTCGCCCGAGTACGCGCCCTTGAACCGGCGCACCAGCGCCGAGGCTTCCTCGGCGATCTGCCGCATCAGCGCCGCGCCGTCCATGCGCATGTCGAGGATTGGCCGCACGTGCAGCGTGCCGACCGAGGCGTGCGCGTACCAGGTGCCGCGGGTGCCGT
>CAYLZU010000308.1:3847-4215 GCA_964388005.1 uncultured Burkholderiaceae bacterium | reverse complement strand
GCACGCCCAACCGGTCACCCAGCGCCTGTATGGCGTCGCGCACCTGGCGACTTGCGTCCACGCTGTCGTCGGCAAGCACGAGCGCGACGTCCAGATCGCTTCGGGGCCCGTCGGTGCCGCGGGCAACGCTGCCGTACAGCCATGCCGAGCGGATCTGCTTTTCAGCGGCCAGCCCGTCGCGCAGCCGCTCCAGCAGCCACGGCCAGTGCTGGCGTTCGGCTTCGAAAAGCCGGGCCAGCGCCGACACCAGCGGCTGGTCAAGTGCCGGTGCAAAGAGCCTGGCGCCAGCCGGGCCCATCACCTTGACGGCGCCCAGCGCAACCAGAGCATCGAGCGTGTTGCGAACACCCCGCGCCGTCATGGCGCAG
>CAYLZU010000308.1:0-3837 GCA_964388005.1 uncultured Burkholderiaceae bacterium | reverse complement strand
GAAGTCAATGGTCCTGATCGCCGTGACGGGAACCGCCGGGGGGTTGCAGGTGCTGCCGCGCCGGCTCTGGGCGCCACCGTGGCTGAGCAGCGCGCGCAGCACACGGACGTGCCCGCCGCTGGCCAGCAGCTGGGTCAGCGGAAAGCGCACGAAGCTCTGGACGGACGAGGGCTGCATAGTGTCGAAACTGTAGGGTGCGTCGAGGAGGAAGTCAAGTTCCCTATGCAGAACGCTGCTTCCCTGCACGGAAGTCAAGGTGCGTCAACCGCAACCAGTCGAGCGATCAGGAATAGGCTCCACGCCAGCCGAGCTGGCGACGTCACAAACGCCGCAGGATCCGGCAGCGGGCCAACTTCGCAGGGGCGGGCAAGAACGGAGCCGCGCCGCCCAGCGCCGTCATCGGCCAGCGTGGGTTCATCCGCATAGGCTCATCCAGTGAGCTCGCGAAGAGCGACACTGGCTTGCGTGTACAGCGGCTTAGACGCCAGAAGAAACCGCCGATCCGAACCGCGTTGACGACCGCCGCACCAACCCCTAAACCTCGCATCTCGATCGGATTCCGGTCGAGTTCGATTTGCGCCGTAGTAAAGGCCCGCCCCGGCGGGCACGCCGATTTACCGACCACTTGCAGGGCGTCCACATGCTGCTAAAGCGTCATTCCTTCCCGGCCGACATGGCCCGTCTCGACACCGCTCCTCCCCTGCGACAGCCGCGGCCCGTCATGCAGCCCGGTTCGTCCGCGCACGCCTCGTAGCCCTCCGTCCTTGACCTGCGGTTGCTGAGCCCGACGGGAAACGTGCGCCCTGCGCACGCCCCGCCGGGGCCGGCCTCGCTCGCTCTTTGACAACCCGGAACGCGCAAGGGCGCAGCCGCCCGGCGGACCTCGCTCCTCCGCCGCCGGCCCGCACCGCGCAGCCAACCCGCACGCCGCGCCGCCATGGGCGCCGCGAGGGGACGCCGCGCGCTGCCCGCCACGAGGAACCTCACATTCGAGACCGCGCAAGCGGGAAGGAGAACACGCATGAACGAATCGCTTTCGATACTGGATCTGCCCGAAGCTGAGTGGCGCCGCCGCCTCGACGCCCTGCTCGCCCAGCTACCCCCGTCAAACCCCAACGAAAACGCCCCGCCCGGCGACGCCGCCGCCGATTTTCTGGCCGGGCCCCTGCCGCAGCCGGTGCTCGACGATCTCGCCGCCGCGGTCGCCTCGCCGGTGCAGGTGGTCGCCGACGAGAACTGGCGCGCCGTGGTCGTGCTGCGCGTCTACGCCGCCGTCTTCGAGCGGCGCACCGGCCTCGTCCGCGCTGCCGTGCTGCGCGATGGCGGCGCACTCACCGCGCTCGCCGAACCCGAGCCGGGTGTCCGACTGCTGAACTCGCCGCAGGGCGGCCACTGGCCTCGCCACTGGCTGCGCGCCTGGTGCTGGCGCCAGGGCGCGAGCCTCGGCCCCGGGCCGCTGCTGCGGGCCCTCGAAGACGCCGCCCGTGCCCTGTGGCGCCACGCTTTGCCCTGCCTCGAACTGCGCGGCATGCGCCGCCAGGTCGCCGCGGCGATGGACTACGAGCCGGTCGCGTGGCGCCGCGCCGTGCGGCTGGCGCAGGCGCTGAACCGCGAACCGGACCACCGGCACTACAACGTCGCGCTGCGCTTCGCCGGGCAGCTCGATCTGCTCGAGCGCGAGGCGCCGAACCTGATGGCGCCGTGGCTCGCGCTGGCCGGCGACCGCGCGCTGGATCCGTTGCAGGAGCCGAAGGCGGCGCTGAAGCGGTGGGTGCGCGGAACCGGCGCCGGCACCCGGGCGTGGAAGAGCCTCGCCGCCAGTCCGACGCGGGTGTGGGCCGCCTGGCCCCGGCGACGCGGCTCGGGCGGCGAGTCCCTGCGGGAGACCGCGCATCTGGTCGACCGATGCGCCACCGCCAGCCCGATCCCGCTGGCCGTCATGCGCGCGCTGACCGGGCGGCTCGATCCGCTGGTGCCGCTGTGCGACGTGCGCACCGGCTACTACCCGTTCGCCGTGCGCGCCGCCGCCGCGGCGCTCGCCGCCGGCAGGTGGGCGGCGTTCACCGACGAGCTCGACGCCGTCGACGACTGGTTCAACATCGAGAGGCCGGTCCTCGACAAGCTGCAGCGCCGCCGCGGGTGGCCGTGGCTGGTGCGCAAGGCGCGCGCCTGGGCCGAGATGCGGAGGCGGCAGGAACTGGCGCGCGAGCCGCTGATTCCGAAGATGCCGCCGCTCGAGATCGGCGGCTGCGTCTTCACCGCCGCGCGCACGCCGTTCGACCTGTGGAACGCCGGCCGGCTGCTGCGCAACTGCCTGGACGGCTACGGCCGCGGCCAGGGGCTCAGCTGGTTCCTGGTCGTGCTCGCCACGCGCCGGACCGACGGCCGGCTGCGGGCCGCCGTCACGTTGCACGAACCCGCCCGAGGCGGCCCGCTCCAGGTGGGCCATGCGCTCGGCTTCGCCAACGGGCCGTGCCCGCGCGAAGTGCGGCCGCTTCTGCCGCGCGTGGCGGAGCACTTCGACCGCGCCCGCCGCGGCCGCCTGCTGCCGTGGCGGATCACCGACCTCCGGCCCGCCGCGCCGCCGCTGGTGCGGCTCCCCATGCCGCTGAAAGGTCTCATCGGCATCGGCGAACTGCGGCTGACGATCGACGGCAGCGTGCAGATCGGCCACGTCCTGCGCGACTACACCACGCGGCCGATCGGCGAGCGCTTCGAGCCGATGTGGATGATCCGCGGCGGGCAGGCGCAGCGGCTGGCGGAGCACGCGACCGAGCAGGCCGGCGGCCCGGTCGAGACGCTCGATGACCTGGCCGCGGCGATGGTCGCCGCGCTGTCGGCGCCGCCGACGCTCGAACGCTGGCTCACGGCCTACGACGCCGTCAGCCCGGATCCGTACGACGACGACGAGGACGAACACTGGCCCGCCGACCACGAAGGCGAACCGGAAGAGCCGCTCGACGAGCGCAGCCGCGAGGCGGTGCTCGATCTCCTCGACCACCTGGCGCGCGACTGCAGCGAGCGCGAGCGCCGCGGCAGGCGCCAGCGCAGCGCCGCCTGAGCCGGGCTCAGGTACCGAGCCCGGAATCCGTTAACTTCAACCGATCGAGAGGATCCATGAACCGCATCCCCGTCTTCTTCCGCCCCGAGCTTGTCGCCCCCGACCAGGGCGCCTCGCCCAGCGCGCACAAGCCGGCGCAGGTGGTGGCCGACTGGCAGACGCACGGCCTGCCGATCGAGGTGATCGCGCCGCCGCCCGTGACCCGCGGCCAGCTGGCGCTGGCCCACGACCGCGACTACGTCGACGCCGTACTCGACTGCCAGGAGCCCAACGGCTTCGGCAACTGCTCGGCCGAGGTGGCCGCGACGCTCCCCTACACCAGCGGCGCGATGCTCGCCGCCGCGCGCCGGGCGCTGGCCAACCGCCGGGTGGCGGTGGCGCCGGTGTCGGGCTTCCACCACGCGGGGTTCGACTTCGGCGGCGGCTACTGCACCTTCAACGGGCTGATGGTGACCGCCTGCGTGCTGCACGAGGAGGGACAGGTAATGCGGGTGGGGATCATCGACTTCGACCAGCACTACGGCAACGGCACCGACGACATCGTCCGCCGCCGCCACATCCGCTGGATCGAGCACTGCACGGCCGGACTGAAGTGGCACCGCCCGGCGCAGGCGGCCGAGTTCCTCGACCACATCCCGGACGTGGTGGCGGGGATGCGCGGCTGCGACCTGATCCTGTACCCGGCCGGCGCCGACCCGCACATCGACGACCCGCTCGGCGGCTGGCTCACCTCGGAGCAGCTGCGCGAGCGCGACCAGCGGGTGTTCACTGCCGCG
>CAYLZU010000307.1:0-4233 GCA_964388005.1 uncultured Burkholderiaceae bacterium | reverse complement strand
TTCTTGGCGAAGCCGTGGCCCTCGTTCTCGGCGATCATCGTCCACACCGGCACGCCGTTGGCCGCCGCCGTGGCGGCGATGCTCTCGGCCTCCTGCACCGGCACGCGCGGGTCGTTGCGGCCGTGGACGAGGAACATCGGCACCTTGATCCGGTGCGCGTTGTTCACCGGCGCGATCGCCTCCATCCACGCCCGCATCGAAGGATCGCGCTCGTCGCCGTACTCGGCGCGGCGCAGGTCGCGGCGGTAGCTTTCGGTGCGCTCCAGGAAGGTGACGAAGTTGGATATCTCGACCTCGGGAATGACTCCGCGGATGCGGTCGGAGTAGTGCACCGCCACGGCGTTGGCCATGTAGCCGCCGTAACTGCCGCCCTGGACGACCACGCGCGAGGGGTCCAGATCGGGCTGCTGCGCGATCCAGTCGAGCAGCGCCCCGATGTCCTTCACCGAGTCTTCGCGCAGCCTGCCGTTGTCGAGCGTGTGGAAGGTCTTGCCGAAGCCGGTCGAGCCGCGCACGTTCGGTTCGATCAGCGCGATGCCGAGTTCGTTGACGAGATAGTTGTAGCGGCCATTGAAGCCGAGCCGCGCCTGCGACTCAGGGCCGCCGTGGATGTCGATCAGCACCGGCCGCCGGCCCGTGAAGCGCTGCGGCGGGCGCTGGATGAGGCCGGAGATCGTCCGGCCGTCGAAGCTCGTCCACTCGATGACCTCGATCGGCTGGAAGCCCGAGGTGTCGACGCCAGCCCTGTCCGCCGCCGCCCACAGGGTCGATTCGCCACGGGCGAGGTCGACTACGCGTACCTCCGACGGCGCGGTGGCCGACGAGGCCGAGTAGGCGAGCAGACCGCCGTCGGCCGAGAGCCTGACCCGCGACACGTTTGCTCCGCCCGGCGGCGGCAGCGGCAGCGGCCGCAGCGACTCGGCGTCGAACAGGCGCGGCACGCCGCGGCCGTTCTCGTTGGTGACGACGGCGATGCGCGACCGGTCCCGGGACAGATCGGCGGCGCCGACGTCCCAGGCGATGTCGGTGCCGATGCCGTCGAAGCGGTGCGCCGCCGGGTCGTAGCGGTACAGCTGCCGGAACTCGCCGAAGCGGTCGGTGGCGACGAACAGGCGCCTGCCGTCGGCGGCGAATCCCACTGCTGCGTAGTACGCCGCCGGTTCGCCGTCACGCGGCAGCAGCTGCTGGCGCCTGCCGCCGGCGATATCGATCGTCCACAACTCCGTTTCGGCGGCGGAGCGGTAACGCAGCAGCAGCGCCGTTCGATCGTCCGGCGCGATGTCGAGCACATACCAGCCGGGTCCCGGCAGCTTCGCCACCGGGCGGGCGGCGCCGCTGCGGATGTCGAGCAGCGACAGGTCGACGGTGACACCGCCGGCGCGCTCGACGTTGCCGCCGGCGCTGCGGTCGACCTGCACGCACTGCACCAGCATCGACGTGCCGGCGGCGTCGAACGGGCCCGTATCGCAGCGCCGGCCCGCTTCCGTCAACGGTGTCTCGGCACCGGTGGCGAGATCGAGCCGGAATACCCGGGTGGCTTCGGCTCCGCCGGCATCGCGCTCGAAGACGACGATGCGCGGATCGGCAGGCAGGAAGGCGCCGCTGAAGGTCGGCTCGTCGGACTGCGTGATCGGCCGCAGTGCCTGGCCCGGGCCGCCGGCCAGATGCAGCTGCGGCCGGGTGCCGTGGCGATACACGACGAGCAGCGTACTGGCGTCGGGCGACCAGTCGAGCAGCGCCGCACCCTTGAACTCGTTGTACGGACCGATGCGCGCGGGCAGCGACGCCGGAATCGGCGGCACGCCGGTCATCGTCAGCGCCGGCGGCGGCGTCACGGGCGGCTCAGGCGCGGCCAGCCGCGGCGACGTGGCGGAGCAGGCGGCGAGCAGCGCCGTTACAGCGACCGCCGCGATCGGTCGTCTCGTGAAGATCTGTGCTTTGGGCAACGGCGGAAATCGGGACAAAACGATACGGGGCCGGCGCGCAGTACGCACCGGCCCCGGTCAGACGGAAACGGCCGCGGTCAGTTCAGTTGCTGGATGCCGGCCAGCAGCCAGCCGGTCTTGCCGTCGGCGGGCTTGGTGAGGTTCCACACCTCGTCGAACTGCTCCAGCTCGCCGTCGACGCGCATGGTGCCGGTGAAGCGGACGCTGGCCAGGTGCTCCTGCGGATCGTGCTCGATGCCGAGCAGCTTCGCGTCCAGCGCCACCACCTCGGATGCCTCGACCTTGCCGCGGGCGCGCAGTTCGTGCGTCAGCGCGGTGAACATCTCCTGGGTCGTGAAGTCGGCGAGCTCGTCGAGGTTGTTGACCGTCCAGGCCTGCTGCAGGCGCGTGAAGTAGGAGCGGGCATGCTTGAGGAAACCCTCGGTGTCGAAGTCCGCCGGAATGCCCCACGGCTCGTCGAGACCGCGGCCGCCGCGCATCAGCTCGTCCATCGCCGATCCGGCCCTGGCGCCGACGACCGGAGCCGCCGCCGCCCGCGCCGCCGTGTTCGGCTGCGGTTCGCGCGGCATCGGGTTGAACGACGGCCCGCCGGCGCCGTGCCAGGTGGAAGGCGCGGGCTGCGCGCCCTGGTAGGCCGGCTGCGCCGGGCGCATGCGGCGCATCAGGGCGCTGAACGCGACCATGGCCACGAAGGCCAGCAGCGCCACCATCAGGAACATGGCGAAGGCTTCGCCGAAGCCGAGCCAGGAGGCCAGCGCCGCCAGGCCGAGGCCGGCGGCCAGACCCATCAGCGCGCCGCGCCACGGGCTTGCCGCGGGCGCCGCCGCGGCGGCGGGCGCTCCGGCGGCCGCGGGCTGCGTTGCGGGCGCGGCCTGCTGCGGCGTCTGCTGCTTCGGCGGTACCGCCTGCCGCTGCTGCAGCGTCTGCGACGGCTTGCCGAAACTCATGCCGCCGCCGAGGCGGCGCTGCGCCTCGGCATCGAAGGACAGCGTCGCGGCGAACACCGCGATCGCCACACCAGCAATCCATTTGCTCATCTGTGTCTCCGCAATCGTCCTTCGCCCCGGTCACGTTGCCCGCCTCTCGCGGACGCTCGCAACTGCCATGGGGCGCCCGGCGGCAATTGCTGGTCAGGTCTTGCGTCCGACGTGCAGCGCGCACACCCCTGCCGTCAGGTTGAACCATTGGACCTGCTCGAGCCCCGCCTGTTCCATCATGCGGGCGAGTTCGTCCTGCGGCGGGTGCATGCGGATCGACTCGGCTAGATAGCGATAGCTTTCGCTGTCGCCGGCGACCCTCGAGCCGAGCCAGGGCAGCACGGAAAACGAGAAGGCATCGTATAGAGGCGCCAGCGGCGCCCATACCCGGGAAAACTCCAGCACGAGGACTTTCCCTCCCGGCCGGATCACGCGCCGCATCTCGGCCAGCGCGATGTCCTTGTGCGTCATGTTGCGCAGGCCGAAGGCGACCGTGACGACGTCGAAGCTGTCGTCGGCGAACGGCAGGCGCTCGGCGTCGCACTGCACGAGCGGCAGCAGGCGGCCTCTGTCGATGAGCTTGTCGCGGCCGGCGCGCAGCATCGAGCCGTTGATGTCGGAGAGCACCACCAGGCCGGTGTCGCCGGCGCGCTCGGCGAAGGCGCGAGCCAGGTCGCCGGTGCCGCCGGCGATGTCGAGCACGCGCATGCCCGGCCGCACCGCCGCCTGCCGCACCGTGAACGCCTTCCACAGCCGGTGCAGCCCGCCCGACATCAAGTCGTTCATCAGGTCGTACTTGCCCGCCACGGAATCGAACACGCCGGCGACGTGGGCCGCCTTCTCGCGCTCGTCGACCTCGCGATAGCCGAAGTGGGTCTTGCTGTCGTCGCTCATCTGCCGAGTGTTCCGCCCGCCGCCGGCGCCGGCCGGGGTGCCGCCGCGGTCAACGATCTCAATGCCGGCCGTGGGCGGGCATCTCCGGCGCCATGATCGCCGAGTTGCGCGGATCGCCGGGGTCGCGGCTGCCGCCGACCTCCTCCAGCCGCGCCAGGTATTCGGCCCACAGCTCGTCCTGGTGCAGGCCGAGCTCATAGAGGTATTGCCACGAAAAGATGCCGCTCGAGTGGCCGTCGGAAAACAGCGGCTGCACCGCGTAGTGGCCGACCGGCTCGAGCTGGGTGATGGTCACGTCGCGCTTGCCGAGCTGCAGCGTCTCCTGCCCCGGGCCGTGGCCGCGCACTTCCGCCGACGGCGAATACACGCGCAGGAACTCGAACGGCAGCTTGAAGACGCGGCCGTCGTCGAAGGCG
>CAYLZU010000306.1:0-4241 GCA_964388005.1 uncultured Burkholderiaceae bacterium | reverse complement strand
GCACGCTGGGCGAGCACGTCGAGTCGCTGCTCCTGCAGCGCACCGACGGCAGCCGCATCGTCTGCGGACCGGCGCGTGAGCGCGACTGGTTCGCGGCCACCATTGGCGGAATGGGCCTCACGGGCGTCATCGTCAGCGCAAAGCTGCGGCTGAAGAAGGTGCCGGGGCCGTGGATCGACGCCGAGAAGCTCGCGTTCGGCAGCCTCGACGAGTTCTTTACCCTTTCGTCGTTGTCCGAGGCGGATTGGGAGTACACGGTCGCATGGATCGACTGCGTCGGTGGCCGCAAGGGGATGGGGCGCGGCGTGTACTTCCGCGGCAACAACACGCCGTCGGATCGGCCGACGCGTGCTGTCCGGCCGCGCGCCGTGTCGCTGACGCCGCCGGTGTCGTTGGTCAACGGCCTGTCGCTGCGGCTGTTCAACGCCGCGTACTTCCGTGCGAATGCGCTGCGCCCGGGTCGCAGGCTGACGCATTACGTCCCGTTCTTCTATCCGCTCGATAATCTGCTTGAGTGGAACCGGATCTACGGGCCGCGCGGTTTTTTCCAGTACCAGAGTGTCGTGCCTCGGGCGGTCGAGCGCGAGGCGACGCGCGAACTGCTCGCCGCCATCGGTGCCTCCGGCACCGGATCGTTCCTGGCGGTGCTGAAGACCTTTGGCGAGCGCAAGCCTGCGGGACTGCTCAGCTTCCCGATGGCGGGCACGACGCTGGCGCTGGACTTTCCCAACCTCGGCGAGCGTACAGCGCGGCTGTTCGAGCGGCTGAACGCGATCGTACTCGCAGCGGGAGGCCGCCTGTATCCGGCCAAGGACGCCTGCATGCCTCGCGAACTGTTCGAGCGTGGCTACCCGGACCTGCCGCAGTTCCTGCGCTTTCGCGATCCCGGTATCTCGTCGGCGATGTCGCGGCGGCTGCTTGGCGCATGAACACGACCGCGACCGCGCGCTTGCGCGTACTTGTCATCGGCGCGAACTCCGCCATCGCCACCGTGGTGGCGCGGCGGTACGCCGCACGCGGCGCCAGGCTCTACCTGGTTGGACGGCGTGCCGAGGCAATCGAAGCAGCGGCGGCCGACCTGCGTGTGCGCGGCGCCAGCGAAGTCGGTTCCGCCGTGCTCGATGCCAACGACATCGGGCGTCATCGGCAGGTGCTCGATGCGGCATGGTCGATTTGGGGCGGCCTGGATGTGGCGCTGATCGCGCACGGCGTGCTGCCGGACCAGCCGCTCGTGCAGAACGCGGTGGCCGAGACGCTCGCATCGTTCGACACCAACGCGCGCTCGGTGATCGCTCTGCTCACCGACCTGGCCGGCCGCTTCGGGGCGCAGGGCGCCGGCGTGCTCGGCGTGATCTCGTCGCCCGCCGGCGACCGCGGCCGCGCCAGCAACTACGTCTACGGCGCTGCCAAGGCAGCGGTGACAAATTTCGCCAGCGGGCTGCGGCACCGTCTGTACCGCAGGGGCGTTCGAGTGGTCACGATCATGCCAGGCTTCGTCGATACGCCGATGACTACGGCGATTCCAAAGGGGCCACTGTGGGCCTCGCCCGCGCGTGTGGCCGACGACATCGTGCGGGCGCTGGACCGCCGCAATGGCACGCTATACACGCCGTGGTTCTGGCGCTGGATCGTGCTGGCCGTCATTCACCTGCCGCAGCCCCTGTTCCTGCGGTCAAAGCTGTGAGTCGCCTTCAGCGCTGCGATTCGTCGGCGGGCGCGTCGCCTGTTCCCTC
Source organism: uncultured Burkholderiaceae bacterium (assembly GCA_964388005.1). Classification (GTDB taxonomy): domain Bacteria; phylum Pseudomonadota; class Gammaproteobacteria; order Burkholderiales; family Burkholderiaceae_F; genus JADJWR01. The sequence continues at coordinate 2,508 of CAYLZU010000306.1, read as the reverse complement.
GCGGACAGATCGCGGCGGGGCCAGCAGCATCGCAGGTGCTGCCCAGTCGAGCCACGCGAGTGGGATGGTTGAGCAGATCGTCGCCCTGGCGATTCTCTGGCCCGCGGCCACGTTGGTGTTGACTGCCGTGCTATTCGGGTTCGGCATTCCGCTTGGCCGCTGGCACCTTTGGGTCGGCCTTGCCGTTGCCGTCGTCGCGTTGCGCCTGACTTACGAGGGCTGGCGCGACTCGGCCGCAGCCTTGATTGTGGTCGTCTCCATATCTGTCGTCGGGGGTTCGGCGCTCGCCTGGCTGCTGGATTTCAGCGGCGACGGCCAGTGGTACCACCTGCCGGCAGTCGTGGCACTGTCAGACGGCTGGAACCCCTTCGCGCATCCGCAGCTTGGCGATTGGAACCCGGTTTTCAAACGTGAGATTAGCGAGCGTCTGTCGGCAGCCATCTACGTGCAGCATTACCCGAAGGGAGCCTGGATCGTCGCCGCGGCCGCGTACCGTGCGACCGGTCTGCTCGAGGCGGCCAAGGTCGTCGGCCTGCTGTATCTGTTGGCGGTGTTCTTCGTTGCCGCAGGACTGCTTCGCCGCTTGGGTGCGTCGGCAGCATGGCGATGGGGGCTGGCGCTGGCCGCGGCCGCCAATCCCGTCCTGCTTTATCAGGTGCCGGTTTTCTTTGTCGACGGGCAGGTCGCCGCCTTGTGCACGCTGCTGGTTCTGCTGTCCCTCGACTACATTCATCAGCAGCGCCCGCATCTCCTGGCGCTGATCGGCGCCTGTGTCGTCTTGCTGGCCAACGTGAAGTTCACTGGCGTTGTCTTCGCTGTCGCGCTCGGCTTCGGCTGCGTCTCGATGTGTTTTCTATGGGGCTGCCGCCGCGCGGCATGGCACTTTGCGTCGGCAGGGCTGCTGTCGGTCGCCTTGGCAATCGGTGTCGGTTACCAGCCGTACATCACGAACGTCCGCGATCACGGCAACCCCTTCTATCCCGTCATCGGTCGCGACAGCGCTGCCGAGGCTGCGACGTCCGGCCAGTTTGACATCTGGGCGCCGCCCCAGTTCATGTCCATGGGGCGGATGGAAAAACTGGCGCGTTCACTGTTGTCGGAGTCGGGGGGCGCCGAATCGATGCCCAGTTTAAAACCGCCGTTTACGGTGAAAAGACGCGAGCTCTACATTTTTTTCAATGCCGAGCCGCGCTATGGTGGATTTGGGCCGTTATTCGCCTCGGTCGTGATCGCGTCGCTGCTCCTGCTACTTGCCAGCAGCACGGCCATTGATCGAGGGCTGCTCGCCCGTGGCGCCTTCGTCGCAACGATCGTGTTCGGCTCCGCATTGCTGAACCCGGAGGCGTGGTGGGCACGGCTGTCGCCTCAACTCTGGCTGGTTCCGGTTGTCCTGCTGGCAACGATTGCGTTGGGCGCGCGGCGATGGGCGAGGGGAGTCGGCGCCGTCTTGCTGCTGGTGCTGCTTTCGAATGCGGCGTTGGTGGCGGCGCTCAACTGGGGCCGCTCCTTCGAGAAGAATCGGCAATTTCGAACCCAGCTGGCGCTGTTGACGGCAGCCTCGCAGTCGGGTCCCCTCGAAGTCGCGATGCACCCCAGCTTCAGACTGGTGACTGAGCATCGCCTGCGCGAACACGGGGTCGATTTCCGTCGGGTGCCGAAGGTGTCCTGCCCGACGCCGCTGTTGTTTTCGTTTCCCGCCGCCGCCCAGTCCGCGGCCTGTCCACCACGCGCTGTTGACTGAGTCTGTGAGTTTCTCCCGTGGACTGTCGGCCAGGTGGAGTCTCGGACCAAGCCCGACGATAGTGAAGCGGTGCCCCGACGGGGCCAGCGTACGGGAACGCTCCAGGAGCAGGGCATCGACCTCCAGCGCGCGGCCGCCGCCGACTGCGTCAACGCTCAGCCGCACAACCTGATGCGCGGGGTGGCGCCGGCGCTGCAGGTGCTGCAGGTCTCCCGAGAACCGTCAGTTACTTGCACCAGAGCCCGCCAACGAGCGGTCACTCGGGCCGCGTTCCTCGGCGCGCGGTCCCGTCGAGACCAAAGGCTGCACCTTGGCTGATGGCGTATGCACCCGGCCGGGGCTGCGGGTGGGTGTGGAGACATGCAGATCGCCGGCTTCGGCAAGCGGGTTGCTGCGATCTCCGAAACACCCGCCGGCCTCACAGGATCTTCCACCCTTGGGTTCCGTACTTGGTGAAGTGAACGTTGTAGATGCGCCCCGGCAACGGTTGCAGTGCACGGATCACGTCCATCCTGCGCACCGGATCGACGAACAGGATCATGAAGCCGCCGCCGCCGGCGCCGGAGATCTTGCCGGCGCGCATGCCGGCGCGCAGCGCCAGTTCGTAGGTTTCGTCGATCTGGGCGTTGGAGATGCTTCGGGCCATGCGTTTCTTGGCTTCCCAGCCGGTTTGCATCGATTCGACCAGACCAGCAAAGTCGCCCTTCAGCAGGTTCTCCTTCATGGCGACTGCTTCGGCCTTCAGGGCGTGCGTGGCCTCGACCACC
>CAYLZU010000305.1:1904-4249 GCA_964388005.1 uncultured Burkholderiaceae bacterium | reverse complement strand
AGCGCCCGCGCGATGCGGTCGCGCAGCATGCGCGAGTCGCCGGTGAAGAAGTCGATCTGGTGGCCGACCTGCAGCGCCAGCGCATCGAGTGGCCAGGCGATCGCCAGATCCTCCAGCACCCGTCCGGCGGCGCGCCAGCGCCCTTCGGCAAGCAGGCGCACCGCTTCGAGGTGGCCGCGCTCGCGCTCGTCCGCGGGCAGGCCGGCGGCGGCCTCGTAGCACTGGCGCGCCACCGGCAGCGCCGCGGGTTCGGTGCCGAGCAGGTGCAGGTAGCCCTTCAGCGCGTGCGCCATCACCATCCGCGGCGCCGCCGCCAGCGCGGCATCGACGGCGGCGACCGGGTCGCCGATGTAGCAGCGCAGCTGCCGCGCCGAGAGCTCGTACGGGGCAATGCTGTCGGCGGTGGCGCCGGACAGGGCATGGCCGGCGGCGTCTACGTGTTTCATCGAAGTTCTCCAAAGAGGAATTGGAGCGAGACTCGCCGTCGAACGGCGGCTCGCCGGTTGAGGATCGCAACTGTAGGCAGCGCCGCGCGCGCCGCCCATGGCCGCGCCGCCGCCGCTCTTGACCGATCCGCCGCCGCCCGGCAAACCGACCCGGAACGTGGGATGCGCCGATGGATGCCTTGTCCGACGTGCTGCGCGTCATCCGCCTGACCGGCGGCGTCTTCCTCGACGCCGCCTTCACCGCGCCGTGGTGCATCGTCTCCCGCGTCGGCCCCGAGGACTGCCCGATGCAGGAGCTGCCGCCCAGCGTGGTCGCCTTCCACTACGTGATCGAAGGGCGGATGCTGGTGCAGGGCGATGGCGCGGCGCTGGAGGTGGGCGCCGGCGAGATGGTGCTGCTGCCGCGCAACGATCCGCACCTGCTGGCGAGCGCCACCGGCCTTGAGCCAGCCAACCCCGATCCGCTGGTGCAGCGGGTCGAGGGCGGACTGATGCGGCTCGAATACGGCGGCGGCGGCGCGGCGACTCGGCTGGTGTGCGGTTTCGTCGGCGCCGACGTGCACTGGCATCCGCTGCTCGAGGCCCTGCCGGCGGTCTTCGCGCTCGACCTGAACGGCAAGTCCTGCGCCGAGTTCGTCGCCGCGTCGTTCCGCTATGCGGCGCGCGAAGTGGCCTCGGGCCGCGTCGGCTCCGAGACGGTGCTGACCAAGCTGTCCGAACTGCTGTTCGTCGAGGCCGTGCGCAGCTATGCCGAATCGCTGACCGACGGGCGCAAGGGCTGGCTGGCGGGCTTGCACGACGGCGCCGTCGGCCGCGCCCTGACCTTGATGCACGCCGAACCGGCGCGGCCGTGGACCACCGAAGAACTGGCGGCGCGGGTGGCGATGTCGCGCTCGGCCTTCGCCGAGCGCTTCACGCAACTGGTCGGTGTGCCGCCGATCGGTTATCTCACCGACTGGCGGATGCAGGTGGCGGCGTCACGGCTGCGCGAGTCGCACCGCTCGATCGCCCAGGTCGCGGCCGAACTCGGCTACGAGTCCGAGGCGAGCTTCACCCGCGCCTTCAAGCGCGTGCATGGGTTGTCGCCGGGCCGCTATCGGGCCGGTGAGCGCGCCGGGCCGCCCCAAGCGCTCACTCCGGAGCGCGCAGCGCGGAGGACAACAGACACGCGCGGCGACGCGCCGGCGGGACCGGCGCCCCGCGCGCCAGATCAGCCAGCCGGCGCCGAATAGGTGATGACGTTGATCGCCGCGCCCTGCGGATCGACGATCACCGCGAAGCGGCCGACGTTGGGGATGTCGGCCGGGCCGTGCACCACCTTGCCTCCGAGTTCGGCCGCCGTCTTCGCGGTGGCGTCGACGTCGGTCACGGTGACGTAACTGCCCCAGCAGGGCGGCATGCCGCCGGCCGCGGCCTCGGGCGGCAGCGCCATGATGCCGCCGACCGACGTCTCGCCGGCCTTGACCACGTGGTAGTCCATGCCCGGCATCTTCATCACCTGCACGGTCCAGCCCAGCAGCGCGGTGTAGAAGGCGACCGCCTTGTCGGGGTCGGAAGTCATCAGCTCGTTCCACGAAAACGCACCGTGGGTCTGGTAGGCGTCCATGTCGGTCTCCTCCTGGTCGGTGGCGCCGCCGCTGGCGGCGGGACGGGCATCGTAGGCGGGGGATGCCGGCCGGAATATGACGCATGCGCGACTCGCTACGATGCGCGTTCGATGCCTTCCCGACGGAGCGACCGATGATCCTCGAACTCGCCGACATCCGCATTCACGCCGGCCAGCAGGCCGCCTTCGACGAGGCGATCCGCCGCGGCCTCGACACCGTGATCAGCGGGGCGCGCGGCTTTCGCGGCTACAAGGTCAACAAGGGCATCGAGTCACCGGAGCGCTACCTGCTG
>CAYLZU010000305.1:0-1894 GCA_964388005.1 uncultured Burkholderiaceae bacterium | reverse complement strand
CGCGGCTCGGCGGCGTTCGGCGAGTGGCGCGCGATCGTCGGTCCGTTCTTCGCCCAGCCGCCGCAGGTCGAGCACTTCACGCTGCTCGCGAAGTCGGGCGGCGCGTGACCGGCGGCTCCGCGGCCGCGGCGGTCGGGCGGGTCTCGGCGCCGAAGGCAACGACGCGGCCGCGTCCGCGGCGCTTGGCTTCCAGCACGCAGCGGTCGGCGGCGCGCAGCAGCTCCTCGGTGGACTGCGGCACGAGGATCGAGTCGGCCACTCCGGCCGAGAAGCTGTTGCCGGACAGCACGATGTTCTCGAAGGCGAAGGATTCGGCCCGCCACTGGCGCAGCAGCGCCGCGAGCTTGCGGCCCGCCGAGCGGGCGTCGGTGCGCGGCATCAGCAGGCAGAACTCCTCGCCGCCGTAACGGCAGGCGACATCGCTCCGGCGCAGCCGTTTCATCAGCAGGCGGCCGAACTCGGCCAGCAGGCGGTCGCCGGCGAGATGGCCGTGGCGGTCGTTGACGGTCTTGAAGTGGTCGAGGTCGATCACCGCCACCGCCAGCGGCTGGTCCTCGCGCGCCGCCAGCGCCCACATCGACGGCAGCACGTCGCTCAGGTGGCGGCGGTTGAACAGGCCGGTCAGGAAGTCGCGCGTCGCCTGCTGCTGCATCGCCGCGCGCAGCGACTCGACCTCCTCGATCTTCTGCGACAGCTGCCGGTTGATCGATTCCAGCTGCTCCTGCGCCCGTTCGCTGGCGCGGCGGCGCTCGTCGATCAGGTCGCGCTCGCGCTGCAGGCGCATGAGCTCGGTCTTCAGTTGCGCCGCCTGGCGGCGCGACTGCTCGGCGCGGCGCATCCGCTCGACCTGGAGCTGCTGCCAGCAGCGCAGCTCGCGCAGCGCCTCGGCGTGCTCGCCGAGGCTTTCGAGCACATCAGCCAGGGCGAGGTGAAACAGACAGTGCACGCGCAGGTTCAGACCTTCCTCCGGCAGCGGCAGTACCGCCCGCAGGCGCGCCGCCGCGGCGGGCGAATCGCCGCGCGCCGCCAGCAGTTCGGCCTCGGCGACCGCGCCCTCGACCCGTTCGTCCGGCACCGTCGAGGCGGCGATGCGCGGCCGCGCCTGCTCGACCAGGGCGGCGCCGAGTTCGAGCTCGCCGGCGCGCAGCGCCGCGATCGCCATCGTTTCGAAGGAGGCGCCCTCGACGCCGCGGCCGTCGCGGTCGGGTGACACCGCGAGCAGATGGGAAATGTCCGGCAGCGCCTCGCGCGGCCGGCCGAGATCGGTCAGGCAGACGATGCGGTTGACGTGCAGCACGCTGTCGATGCGCGGATTGGCCAGTCCCCGGCAGCGGTCGATGCCTTCCCGCAGGTAGGCGAGCGCCTCGTCGTAGTCGCCGAGCTGGTACAGCTCGTGCGCCAGGTTGCTGAACAGGACGACATCGAAGCCGTGGCCGCGCGCCGGCCGCGTCTCGCGCAGCGCCTGGTACATGTAGGCGAACGCCTGCGCCGAATCGCCGAGCGCCGAATAGCAGCCGGCGATGCCGTTCAGCAGCATGCCGCGCGCCTCGTGCCGCAGCACGCGCATGCCTTCGTCGCGCAGCGGCAGCAGGCACTCCAGCGAGGCGCGGTAGCGCGCCTGCATCCATTCGCAGCGGGCGATGCCCACCGCGGCGAGGATGGCGCCGCCGCGGTCGCCGATCGCGTCGAAGCAGCGACGCGCATGTTCGAGTTCGCCAGTCGCCTCCGCCGGCGACACGTAGCGCATGCGATGGAATCCGCGAGCAAGCCGTGCCCAGGCCTCGGCGGTCACGTCGCCGGCCACCGTCGCCCGTGCCAGCGCCTTGTCCGCCAGCGCCGCCGAGCGCGCCGAGTCGCGGTACTGCAACCGCCAGGCGGTGCGCGCCAGTCGCAA
>CAYLZU010000304.1:0-4257 GCA_964388005.1 uncultured Burkholderiaceae bacterium | reverse complement strand
TGCACTTTAATTTCATGCCACTCGGTGTCTCAAAGTCATTGACACGCGCCGCTGCGAACTATTTGCCGGCGAGCTGGATCGACGCGGCGCGGCGGCCGGCGTCGGCGATCTGCTCGTTCTGCTCGGCGGTGGCGAACCTGACGTCGCCCTCGCCGTTCGACAGCAGGCCCAGCTTCTGCGCCTCTTCCATCTCCGCGATCACTTCGGCGCGGCTCCTGCCCGGGCCGGCTTGGACCGACGTCGGCCACGCGCTCTCGACGTAGCCAAGCGTGCCGTCGCGCTGCGCCTGCAGCACCTCGGCCACCACTTCCGCGCGCGACTTGCCCGGCCCTTCGCTCTTGTAGAGCTCGGACTCCGGATAGGTGCCGTTGTCCGCAACGGCGGCGCCGGCCAGGCTCAACGCAAACACGGCAAACACTGCAGCTTTGGTCTTCATGGTGAAACTCCTTGAGCATCGAAGAGACCCGTCCTCCGCGGTCGCCGCAGGGGATCCTGCCGGTGCCGCAGCAGCCGCGACGGGGGATATCGGCTGCGTTGCCTCGCGCACTTTCGGGGGATCCGGTCAGTCGCTCGGCGGTGACGGCACTGTGCCGGCGATCGCCGGTTGCGGCCTCACCCGCTGACGTGGGACCGCGCCCACCCGAGCGGGCGGGACGATCGGGTCTGGAGCGCCGCCGCGGCCGCGACGGCGCGGGGTCAGTGCCGGCTGGTGTGGCCGTCGAGCACGCGCGCGATCACCTCGGCGCGGTCGTGCGCGTCGAGCTTGGCGAACAGCTGCTTGACGTGATAGCTGGCGGTGTTCAGCGTCACGCCGAGTTCGGCCGCCACCTGCACGTTGGTCAGGCCGCGCGCCAGCAGCAGCGCCACCTCGCGCTGCTGCGCCGACAGCGGCAGCGCGCGCATGGCGTCGACCAGCCGCACCAGCAGGTGCTCGTAGCGCTCGATCAGCACGCCGAAACCTTCGCCCAGCGGATAGGCGCGCAGCCGGAACGCGCCCCACTCGTTGTGCACCCGCAGTTCGTGCGCCGGCGCGTCCTCGACCGCGGCGTCGGCGAGCGCGCTCGCCAGCAGGCGTCGCAGCAGCGCCAGCCCGGCCTGCTCGAGCTCGCCGACCATGGCGCCGCGGTTGATGCGGCAGCCGCTCGCCTGCGCCAGCAGCGCGTGGCCGCGGCCCGAGGCCTGCTGCACGCGGCCATCGGCGGCGCAGACGAGAAGCGCCGCCTGGCCGCTCTCCCGGTACTGCTCGGCGCCGGCCGCCGCGCTGCTGCCGCTCTTCAGCGCCTGCAGCAGGTAGCGGCAGGCGGTCTCGACGGCTTCGCGTTCGCCCTTGCTGAACGCCGGCGCGCGCTCGCCGCGGTACAGCGACAGCTGCCCCAGCGGCGCGCCGCGTTCGGCGAGCACCGCGCGCAGCGTGCGGTGGGCGCCGAGCCGCGAGAAGATCTCGCGGTAGTAGTCGCTGGCCAGCGTCGCCGCGTCGGGCACCACCTCGCGCACCAGTTCGCCGTCGTGCGCCTGCACCTGCACCTGCTCGCGGAAGGCGTGCACCGCGCTGTCGTAGTGCTGGCGGAAGTAGCGGCTGGTGACCTCCGCCGGCAGCATGCGCTCGGAGTACATGTTGGCCATGTCGCCGCTGCCGTCGATCCAGAAGTAGGCGCCGAATCCGGCCGGCACCAGCGCCCGCAGCGACCGCAGGAAGGCCGGGATGATCGCCTCGCCGTGCAGCCCGAGGCGGCACAGCTGGCGCAGGTGCGCGAGTTCGGCGGTCTTCTTCATGCTGCCGGCCGGTGCGTGCAGGCCGTGGCGAGCCTGCCTCGACAGTTCGATGCCGGATCGTAGTCGCTGCGGCCGACGCGGCAACTGACGCCGGCGGGGGAGCCCTGTCGCGGCCGTTCGCGCCATGGAGCCGCGGGCGGGCGGTCGAGTCCGCCGCAATCGGGTGGGGATCGGCGACCGCGATTCGGCTGCAATTCGTCCGGTGCGGAGCGCACGAGACCGCGACGATCGACAGCACCGATGAACGAGCCGGAACACGCCATGGCGCAGGACACGCAGCACGGGATCGACGGGGCGCGCGCGAGCGGCGTGTCTCCGGCGCCTGCCGCCGCCTCGCAGGACTTCGCGCCCGGCACGCATCTGGTCACGCTGCGTCGCGGCTACGCGCACCATGGCATCTACGCCGGCGGCGGCCGCGTCGTTCACTACGGCGGGCTGTCGCGCTCGCTGCGGCGCGGTCCGGTCGAGGAGGTGTCGCTGGAACGTTTCGCCGCCGGCCGTTCGGTGCTGATCAAGCCGGCGGCGGGCGCCCGCTTCAGCGGCGCCGACGTGGTCGCCCGCGCGCGGTCGCGCCTGGGCGAGGACCGCTACCGCATCGCCAGCAACAACTGCGAGCACTTCTGCGAGTGGTGCATCTACGGTGAGCCGCGCAGCGAGCAGGTCGAGAGCCTGATCGCCACGCCGCTGCTGTCGTTCCTGCGCCGCTTCCGGCCGTTCGCGCGCCGCCTGGCGCCGGCGCCGGCCGAAGAAACCGCGGGATCCTGTGCCGCCTGACGGCCGGCATCGATCGCCCTGACCGGCGACGAAGTTCAGCAGCGCTCGGACAACCTTTCCCACAGACTGCTGCGCCATCCTCGCGCAAGCGGGGACCCAGGGTTTCGCAGCGCTGGATTGCCGTCGCAGCCTCTCTTCGATGTCGGTGGCGCGATCGCCATTCGCGGGTCAATGCGAGGTTGCGCGATACGGTGGCCGCCGAAGGTCATCGCTGACCGAGACGAGGCCCGATCGCTCTCCCGCCCGTTCAGGTGGGGCAGCAGCCGTTCATCCTGATGAGGTTCGACGCCCGGCCCGCCGGCACATTGCCATCACCGCCGCGCGAGATCACGCATCACCAGGTCGCGCCGGATGGCAGCCGAAACCTCCCGTCACGGCTGTCGCGACCGGAGTCGCCGGACAGTCGGCTGCGGTCGCGGAGGACGGGCGCCCACTCGCCAGGAGATCGACCATGAAGACCATCCACACCGTGTTGTCCGCCATCGCCATCGGCGTCGCCAGCTCCGCCTTCGCCGGCGGCGGTCCCTATCCGGTCGACGAGCCGTCGACAGCCGGCCCCGGCAAGTCGCGCGCCGAGGTCATCGCCGAGTTCGAGGAAGCGCAGCGACTCGGCCTGGTGTCCACCAGCGAAGCCGGCGTGCCCGAGTCGACGCCGCACCAGGAAGCGCTGATCGCCGCCGCCGGCCGCCGCGCCGCCGAAGAGGAGCAGTTGGCCTCCACCCCGGCGCCGAGCGAGACCGCCGAGGCCAGGCCGGCGCCGCAGGCGAGCGCCGCCGGGTACTACGCCCCGGGCCGGAAGCTGATGCGGCTGTAGCGTGGCATCGGGCGCGGCTGCCACGGCAGCACGCGTCGTCGGCCATGAAGGCCCGCCGCAGTCGATGCGGCGGGCCTTCTTCTTTCATGTGCTCGACTGGACTCCCGAGAGCGCCGCAACCGCCGCGAAGGGGCGCGCTGAAACGACCCGCGAGCCCACCCGTCCGGGCTGGAAACAGTCGCCACGACGCCTCCCGCACCGGCAGGAGCGCGCGTTCCCCACGCGTCGGGGTGGGGACGACATCGTCGCGAATCCGGACCATGCGGTCCATAGATCGACGACTGGGTCGATCCGATGGAGACGACGATGGAAGCGATGATGATCTCGAACCCCCAGGCCGCCGCCGCCCGCGGTGAGCATGAGTCGGCAACACAGCTGGCGCTGCGCTACTTCGAGTGCCTGCCGAGGGCGACGCTGCTGCTGCGCCCGGACGGAGCGATCGAGCGCGCCAACGCCGCGGCGCGGGCGCTGCTCGCCGAGCGGCACTGCCTGCGCATCGCCTACGGGCGCGTGGTCGGCTTCGCCGGCAGGTCGAGCGAGCCGTACGAGGACGCGTGGGCCCGCGCCCTGGCCGGCCGCGTCAGCCGCGCGGTGGTGACGATGTTCGCCGGCGGCGCGCAGATGTGGCAGGTGGAAATGGCGCCGATGCGGATCGAATCGCCGCCCGAACCGGCCGAGCTGGTGCTGATGGTGACTGTGCATTCGCCGGTGCGTCCCGAGCGCGGCATCGTCGCCCTGGCGAGGATCTTCAACCTCACCTGCGCCGAGTCCCGCGTGCTGGCGCACCTGGCCGAGGACCGCACGCCGGCCGAGATCGGCGCGGCGCTCGGCGTCAGCGTGACCACCGTGCGCACCCACCTGCAGTCGCTGTTCCAGAAGACCGGGGCGCGACGTCA
>CAYLZU010000303.1:0-4259 GCA_964388005.1 uncultured Burkholderiaceae bacterium | reverse complement strand
GCGTGCGGGCCGCCGGCCTGGAAGGCCATGCCGAAGCCCTGGCCGGTGGTGTACAGCACCGCCCAGGCGATCTCGAAACTGGCTTTGTTCAGCCGGTCGAGGATCTCCAGGCACACGCCGGTGCGGCCATCGACGCCGAGCTTGCGCCACGCCGGCATGGCCGTCTGCGCGGCGTTGATGAGCGTGTCGGCGTCGCACACCGCGTACTCCACGGCGAGATCGACACCGTAGGGCGAGCGGTCGCCGGCCATCCAGCCGGTGACGCCCGGTTGGCCGAGTTCGAAGCGGCTCCCGAACAGCGCGTGCACCGCCTGCTTGCGGACTTCGTTGGCGTCCTCTCCGTAGAACTTCGGACTCGCCTGCTCGGGATACGGTGTCCAGTAGCCACGGGTGGCGATGGCGTTCAGTGCGCCTTCGAGCGTGGCGCGGTGCTTGTCGAGCAGCGGATGCGTCATGGTGTCCTCGAGTGCGGTGCGCCGACAGCGCCAGCGGCGCCGATTTGTCGCCAACGACGCCCGGAATCTTGTCAGACGGGAAGTTTGGACGCTACTATTGATTGACCGGCCGGTCAACGAATGACAAGGGCGATCACGCAAGCCGGCGTGGTGGTCCGCACGGCCAGGCCGGAGCAGGAGACGGGTTCCATGGCAACCGAGTTCGAGACCGTCCGCCTCGACGTGGCGGACGGCGCGGCGACGCTGACGCTGGCGCGGCCGGAGCGGCTGAACAGCTTCACCGTGCAGATGCACGGCGAGGTGCAGCGGGCGCTGGCGCAGGTGCGTGCCGACGGGTCGGTGCGCTGCCTGGTATTGACCGGCGAAGGGCGCGGCTTCTGCGCCGGGCAGGACCTCGCCGACCGCGCCGTCGATCCCAACGCGGAAGCAGTGGATCTCGGCGACTCGATCGAGCGCTTCTACAAGCCGCTCGTCATGGCGCTGCGCGCGCTCGAAATGCCGACCATCGCCGCCGTCAACGGCGTGGCCGCTGGCGCAGGCGCCAATCTCGCGCTCGCCTGCGACCTGATCGTCGCCGCGCGTTCGGCGAGCTTCATTCAGTCGTTCTCGAAGATCGGCCTGGTGCCCGACTGCGGCGGCACCTGGTGGCTGCCGCGCCTGGTCGGGCCGGCGCGTGCCATGGGGCTGGCGCTGACCGGCGAGAAGCTCGGCGCCGAGCAGGCGGAAGCCTGGGGGCTGATCTGGAAGTGCGTCGACGACGACGCGCTGATGCCGACCGTCAGCGCGCTGGCGAAGCAGCTGGCCGCCGGGCCGACGCGCGGCTACGTGCGCACGCGGCAGGCGATCGAGGCGGCGGCGACGATGTCGTTGTCCGCGAGCCTCGATCTCGAACGCGACTTCCAGCGCCAACTCGGCCGCAGCGCCGACTACCGCGAGGGCGTGGCCGCGTTCATGGCCAAGCGCGCGCCGGCGTTCAAGGGAAGCTGAGATGGCCGCGCTGCCCAGGGATGCAACGATCGGCGTCATCGGCGCCGGCGTGATGGGCGGCGGCATCGCCCAGGTGGCGGCCAGCGCCGGCCACCCGGTGCTGCTGTTCGACGCCGTCCCGGAGGCAGTGACGCGGGCCCGCGCCGCGATCGAGAAGGATCTGCAGGCCGGCGTGGCCAGAGGCAAGGTCGCGGCCGAGGACGCCAGTGCGACGCTGGCGCGGATCCGTCCCGCAGCCGATGTCGGCGAGCTGTCGCGCTGCGCGCTGGTGATCGAGGCGATCGCCGAGGACTTCGAGGCCAAGCGGGCGCTGCTGGCGAAGCTGCAGCAGGCGGTGTCTCCCGACTGCATCATCGCCACCAACACTTCGTCGCTGTCGATCACCGCGCTCGCCGCCGGCGGCGCCCATCCCGAGCGCGTGGTCGGCATGCACTTCTTCAACCCGCCGGCGCGGATGCGGCTGGTCGAGGTGGTCAGCGGCATGGAGACCGCGCCGGAGGTGGCGCGCACGGTCTTCGACACCGCGCAGGCCTGGGGCAAGAAGGCGGCGATCGCCCGGTGCACGCCGGGTTTCATCGTCAACCGCATCGCGCGGCCGTTCTACGGCGAGGCCTGGATGGTGCTGTCGGAAAACGCCGCCGACCCGGCCACGCTCGACGCCATCGTGCACGACTGCGGCGGCTTCCCGATGGGCCCGTTCGAGCTGATGGACCTGATCGGCCACGATGTGAATCTGAAGGTGACGCAGTCGGTGTTCGAGGCCACCTTCGGCGACCGCCGCTACGTGCCGTCGCTGGGGCAGCAGGAGCTCGTCCGCGCCGGCCGTCTCGGCCGCAAGAGCGGCCGCGGCATCTACGACTTCCGTGACGGCGCGGCCAGGCCGCAGCCGAAGATCGAGGAAGGCTCCGATCCGGTGCGGCGGGTGGTCGCGGTCGGATCGCTCGGGCTCGCCACGCCGATCATCACCCGGCTGGAGGCGGCCGGCATCGACGTGGTGCGGGTGCAGGGCACCGGCGTGGCGGCGATCGCCGGCTGGCTGGAGATCGGCGCCGCGCGGCTGATGCTCTCCGACGGCCGCCCGGCGACGAGGCGCGCCGCCGAGGACGGCCACGAGCACCTGGTGCTGTTCGACCTTGCGCTCGACTACGCAGCGACAAGGCGGCTGGGGCTGGCCACCGCCGACCAGTGCGGCGAGGCGGCCTTCCGCACCGTCTGCGCGACGCTGACGCGCGCCGGCTTCGCCTGCTCGCGGATGGACGACGTCGCCGGGATGATCGTGCTGCGCACGATCGCCATGCTGGTCAACGAGGCCGCCGACGCGGTGGCCTACGGCATCTGCACGGCAGATGCGATCGACGACGCGATGCGCTACGGTGTCAACTATCCGCGCGGGCCAATGGCCTGGGCCGAGAGCGTCGGGCTGGACTTCTTCGCCCGCGTGCTGACGCACCTGCGCGAGCACTACGGCGGCGAGCGCTACCGGACCTCGGTGCTGATCCAGCGCCGCGGCTGGACCCGCAGCGGCTTCCATGGCTGAACCGATGACCGAGGCCCACCACAAGCCCGATCCGCAGACGCTCGCCGAGCGCGTCCGCGACCGGATGTACGAGCACGACGCCGCCTCGCGCGGGCTCGGCATCTCGATCGACGTGATCGCACCCGGCTACGCGCGGGCGACGATGACGGTGCGGCCGGACATGGTCAACGGCTTCGGCCTGTGCCACGGCGGCATCATCACCACGCTCGCCGACACCGCCTTCGCCTTCGCCTGCAACAGCTACAACGAGCTGACGCTGGCCTCGGGCATCTTCATCGAGATCCTGAACCCCGGCCACGTCGGCGACCGGCTGGTGGCCGAGGCGAGGGAGGTCGTCGTCAACGGCCGGCTCGGGCTGTACGACATCGCGGTGACCAACCAGCACGGCAAGCAGGTGGCGCAGATGCGCGGCCGTTCGCACACCATGAAAGGCAAGCACATCGTCGAGTTCTGAGCGATGGAGGAGACGCGATGACCGCAGGAGCACCCTCCCCCGGCGAACTGGAGCCGATCGAAACCGCGCCGCAGGCCGAGCTGCGGGCGCTGCAGCTCGAGCGCCTGCGCTGGACGCTGGCGCATGCCTACGACAACGTGCCGCACTACCGGCGCCGGTTCGATGCGGCCGGCGTGAAGCCGTCTGACCTGAAGTCGCTGGCGGATCTGGCGAAGTTTCCGTTCACCACCAAGGCCGACCTGCGCGAGAACTATCCGTTTGGCCTGTTCGCGGTGCCGCGCGAACAGGTGGTGCGCATCCACGCCTCCAGCGGCACCACAGGCAAGCCGACCGTGGTCGGCTACACCGCGCGCGATATCGACACCTGGGCCACGGTGATGGCGCGCTCGATCCGTGCCGCCGGCGGAAGGCCCGGCGACATGGTGCACGTGTCCTATGGCTACGGCCTGTTCACCGGCGGCCTGGGCGCGCACTACGGCGCCGAGCGCCTCGGCTGCACGGTGATCCCGCTCGGCGGCGGCATGACCGAGCGGCAGGTGCAGCTGATCGCCGACTTCAGGCCGAACATCATCATGGTGACGCCCTCCTACATGCTGGCGATCGCCGAGGAGATGGAGCGGCAGGGCATCGACCCGCGTTCGACGTCGCTGAAGATCGGCATCTTCGGCGCCGAGCCGTGGACGCCGTCGATGCGGCAGGCGATCGAGAGCAAGGTCGGGCTGGACGCGATCGACATCTACGGCCTCTCCGAGATCATCGGCCCGGGGGTGGCGCAGGAGTGCATCGAGACCAAGGACGGGCTGACGATCTGGGAGGACCACTTCTA
>CAYLZU010000302.1:0-4282 GCA_964388005.1 uncultured Burkholderiaceae bacterium | reverse complement strand
GATGCCGACCGACTTGCCCGAGCCGGTGGTGCCGGCCACCAGCAGGTGCGGCATCCGCGCCAGATCGACGGTCACCGGCTTGCCGGCGATGTCCTTGCCCAGGCCCAGGGTCAGCAGCGAGTGGCTGTCGTTGTAGACCGCCGAGCCGAGGATCTCCGACAGCCGGACCATCTGCCGCTTCGGGTTGGGCAGCTCCAGCCCCATCAGGTTCTTGCCGGGGATGGTCTCGACCACCCGGATCGACACCAGCGACAGCGCCCGGGCGAGATCCTTGGCCAGGTTGACGATCTGGCTGCCCTTCACGCCCACGGCGGGCTCGATCTCGTAGCGGGTGATCACCGGGCCGGGATAGGCGGCCACCACCGCCGCCTCGACGCCGAAGTCCTTCAGCTTCTTCTCGATCAGGCGCGAGGTGAACTCCAGCGTCTCGGTGGCGATCGACTCGACATCCGCCGCCGCCTCGTCGAGCAGGTCGAGCGTCGGCAGGCGCGCGTCGGCGAGTTCGGCGAACAGCGGCACCTGCTTCTCCTTCGCCTTGCGTTCCGACGGCTTCACCCGCGCCGGCGCCCGCTCGATGTGCACCGGCGGCGTCTCCTCGATGCGGCTGCGCTCGACCGCGAGCAGGTGGTCGCGTTCGACCGCCGCCGCCTCGCCGATGGCGCGGTCTTCGCGCATCTCGCGCCGCTGGCGGACCCGCTCGATCACGCCTTCGAAGAAGGTGCCGATCCGCTCCGCGGCCGAAAGCCACGAGAAGTCGAAGAACAGGCTGGCGCCGAGCGCGATCGCCGCCAGCAGCGCCAGCGTGGCCCCGGTCGAGCCCAGCCCCGCCTGCATGGCGGCGGCCATCGCTCCCCCGAACACGCCGCCGGCACCGTGCGGCAGACCTGCCGCGAGCCATGTCAGCCGCAGCGCTTCCAGACCGGCGCAGCCGGCGAGCAGCAGCAGGAATCCGATCGCCTGCACCCAGTCGGGCAGGCCGTGGCGCGCGTAAGGCGCATGCAGGCGGCGGAATCCGCGCAGGACCCAGGCGCTGCCCGCGATCACCAGCAACCAGCTCGACTGGCCAAGGAGCATCTTCGCCACGTCCGCGACCCAGGCGCCGATGCGGCCGCCGAGGTTGGCCACGCTCGAAGCGGTGGCCGAATGCGAGAAACCCGGATCGGCCGGCGAGTAGCTGGCAAGGACCGAAGCCAGCGCGATCACGGCCAGGCCGGCGACGATCCAGCCCGCTTCGGCCAGCAGGCGCCCGTGCCGCGTCGGCTCCGCCGCTGCAGCGCCCGCCATGCGGCCGCCGCGGCGGTGCAGCGGCTCGGCAGGCTCGATCGTTTCGTTCAAGCAGGGCAGTCCGTAACGGCGAGGACGCGCGAATTATAGGTTTCGGTGCCGACCACCGATCCGTCCGGCGGCGCAGGCACGGCCGCGGCCAGCCGCAATTCCGTCGCCGTCGAGGCCGCTTCGCGCCCGCAGCGGCCCGTTTCGTCGCGCTGCATTGCGCCGGTGCGGGAGCTTGCCGAGAATGCCGCCATGGCCGCCGTGATCCGCCCGACCGAGCCCGCGCCCGCCGCGCCGCATCCGGCCCGCGCCGCCTTCGGCCGCATCCTGAACCTGCGCAGCGTCGCCGCGGTGTTCTACTTCTGCCTCGTGGTCGTCGTCGGCAAGACCCTCCACGATCTGCAGACCGAGGAGTTCGGCAGCTGGGCGATGGCGGTGATCCGTTTCCTGCGCCAGAACCTGATCAGCGGCCTGCTGCTGCTGGCGACGATCGCGGTGATCGAGGCCATCGCCGTGGCTGCCGGGCTGCGCCGCCGCGCCGCCATCGCGCTCGCCCTGCCGCTGATCCTCGCCGCCTCGGCTGCCGCGATGGCGTTGCGGATCTGGGTCTACGGCTCCTGGGGCAGCGCCAGCCTCGGCTCGCCGTACAACATCGGCGTGACGCTGACCTGGACCTTCCTGGCGTCGCTGGCCTACGTGCTGCTCTACCTGACCCGCGAGGAGGAGCAGCAGCGGCAGATGCTGGTCGAGGCCGAGTGCAGCCAGCAGCAGCTCGGCGCGCAGATGCTGCGGGCGCGGCTGTCGGCGCTGCAGGCGCAGATCGAGCCGCATTTCCTGTTCAACACGCTGGCCAACGTACGGCGGCTGTATGAAACGACGCCGAGCCGCGGCCGCGAGATGCTGGCCAGCCTGATCGACTACCTGCGCGCCGCGTTGCCGTCGATGCGCAGCGACAACTCGACGCTCGGCCGCGAACTCGACCTGGCTCGCTCCTTCCTGACGGTGCTGCAGATGCGGATGGGGGAACGGCTGCAGTTTTCGATCCATGCGGATGCCGAGCTGCTCGAGGCCGCCGTGCCGCCGATGATCCTGCCGACGCTGGTCGAGAATGCGATCAAGCACGGCCTCGGCCCGCTGCCTGAAGGCGGCCGGATCGAGCTGCGCGCGCGCCGCGCCGGCGACGACATGGTGATCGAGGTGCGCGACACCGGCGCCGGCTTCACCGCCGCCGGCGGCAGCGGCGTCGGACTGGCCAATACCCGCTCGCGGCTGGCCGGCCTGTACGGCTCGCGCGCCTCGCTGCAGCTTGCCGCCGTGGCGCCGCGCGGCGTCGTCGCCACCCTGCGCCTGCCGTTGCAGACGGTCGAAGCGGTTCCGGCCTGCGCATGAACGCCGTCACGCTGCCGACGCAGCGCGCCTCGACCTGGCGCGAGACCGTCGCCTTCGTCAGGCGGGCCTGGGCTTCGACGAACCGCCGCCAGTGGCTCGCAGTACTGGCGCTGGGCATGGTGATCACGTTGATCGCGCTGCCGCATCGGTTGGATCTGCTGCAGCAGTTCGCAAGGTACCCGCGGCAGGTGCTGGTCGAACTGACGCTGCCGACGATGTCGTCGGTCGTCATGTTTCTCGGCTGGGTGTTGGCCGATCAGGGAGCCGACGCCTGGCGGACGAGGCGGACGCGGCTCCTGTACGCGTTGTTCGGCGCCGGCGCCCTGGCGACGGCATTGGGCGTCGCCGTCTGGCACCAGTTCGGACCGGCCGAGATCATGGCCGAAACGGCCGCCGCCAGGGGCAAGGTGTTCAGGTTCGGCTGGCTGATGGTGGTCGCCGAGTACATCAACATGCTGGTCATAGGCGGCATGGTCTATGCGGTGGCCGAGGTCGTGTGCCAGCGCGTGCGGACCCAGCGCGTGTTCGAGGCCGCCGCACGGCAGCGCACGACGCTGGAGCACCAGGTGCTGGAATCGCGGCTGGCGGCGATGCAGGCGCAGGTCGAGCCGCGTTTCCTGTTCGACACCCTGGTCGACATCGAGGCGCTTTACGAGCGCGATCCGGAGGCCGCGGCCGCCAACCTGGACCGGCTGATCTCCTACCTGCGGGCGGCGCTGCCGCGGCTGCGCGAAGCGGGGTCGACGGTCGAAGCCGAGCTGGAACTGGTGCGGGCCTATCTCGGCGTCGTCACTTCGCTGCACGACGGCCACCCGCGCCTGTCGATCGACATCGCCGACGACTGCCGCCGCGGCCGCTTCTACCCGATGCTGCTGCTGCCGCTGGTGCAGCGGGCGGTTCGGCCTCCGTCCGGCGTTCTGCCGGAGTCGATCGCCATCGACGTGCGGCGCATGGGCGGCGAGTTCCGGGTGGTCATGCGCGTGTCGGCCGTCGGCGGCTGCGCCGATGATCCCGAGCTGGCGCGGGTTCGCGAACGGCTTGCCGGACTCTACGGAGCGGCGGCGACGCTCGCCTGCGTCGAGCACGGCGCCGAGTCCACCGAGCTGACGCTGCGCATCCCGGCCAACGGCGCCGCGGCGGCGCGATGAACGCCACTGCGATCGTCGCCGAGGACGAGGCGACGCTGCGCCAGCAGCTGGTCGAGCAGCTCGGCCAGCTGTGGCCGGAGCTGACGGTGGTCGCCGAGGCCGCCGACGGCATCAGCGCCCTGCGGCTGATGGCCGAGCATCGCCCGGATATCCTGTTCCTCGACATCCAGATGCCCGGCGCCACCGGGCTGGAGGTGGCGCGCCAGGTCAACGGCCGCAGCCGCGTCGTCTTCGTCACCGCCTACGACGAACATGCGGTGGCCGCATTCGAGCAGGGCGCGATCGACTACGTGCTGAAGCCCATCTCGGCGGCGCGCCTGTTCACGACCGTGACCCGCCTGAAGGAACGCCTCGGGACGCCGCCGCCGCGCATCGAGGCGGCGCTGACCGCCGCCATGCCGCCGCCGCAGAAAACCTGGCTGCGCTGGATCAACGCCTCGGTCGGACAGAACCTGCGCCTGATCACTGTCGAC
>CAYLZU010000301.1:2752-4284 GCA_964388005.1 uncultured Burkholderiaceae bacterium | reverse complement strand
CGTCGCGCCGCCATCACACCTGCCGACTGCCTGCCCGCCCCGGCGCGCGAGCCGCCGCGCCGGCGTCACCAATCGACGGCGCGCGATCTCAACCCGGCGCCGCCAGCCCCAGCGTTTCGCGCAGCTCGCGCACGATTTCGGGATCCATCGGCGGGTTCATGCGGGCGCCGTCGCGCTCGATCTGGTCGACCACCGCTGCCACCGCCTCGCGGCCATCGGGGTCGCGCACCGCCTGGCGCGGCGAGCGGTTGCCGAGGATCGGCAGGCGGTCGTCGACCCAGGAACGATAGTGCTGCCGCATCGCGTTGCGCAGCGCCTCCTGCACTTCCGGCCGCGCCGCCAGCTCGGCCTGCTCCTGTTCGCGGCGGGCGCGCCGCTCGCGCTCGCGCGGCGTCGGCTCGCGCTCGAGCACCGCTTGCGCCGACTGCACCACGCCCGGCCTCGCCCTGGCGGTGGCGCCGAGCCGCTGCTCGATCAGCGCCCGCAGGTCGGCGGCGCGCCTGGCGGAATTGACCTCGGCGGTGAGCCGCGTGCCCTCGATGCGCAGCACGCCGAGCGTGGTGTTGTCCCAGTGCCGGTGCACCCTGTTGCCGGCGCGGCTCCAGGTGATCTCGGCGTGCACCATGCGGCCTTCGGCGTCGCGTTCGAGCACTGGATCGGCGAAACCGGCGCCGAGGTCGCGCAGCGCCTCGAAGGCGTCCGGCGGCGAATCGAGGTCGTAGATCAGCGTGTGCAGCTCGAGCGGATCATCGTCGGTGTTGCGCAGCTCCGGCAGGCGCGGATTCAGCAGCCGTTCGGCGGCACTGAGGTAGAGCTGGCGCAGGTCGGCGGCGTAGTCGCGCAGCAGCTCGACGCCGAACAGGTCGCCGAGCGAGCCCATCTTGCGGCGCAGGGCGATGATCTGCGCCTTGTCCTGCGGCGGCAGCGGCGTCGGCCCCAGGGCTTCGATGAGGCGCATGCCTTCGATCGGCACCACCTTGGCGAACAGCAGGTCGCCCGCCGTCGCAAACTGCGAGCCGCTGTGCTCGATCACCTCGACCTCGCTGCCGACCAGCACGTCGCGCAGGCGGAAGCCCTCGCCGGGGCGGCAGGCGATCACCTCGTGCATGCTGAACGGCGTGGCGCAGCAGGCCTCGACATAGGCGCGCGCGATCGGCTCCAGCCGGTGGCCGGCGCGGGCCAGGTACGACTGCGCGGCCGTCTGCGCGACGCTCGGCGCCGGCGACTCCGCATCGCGCCGATCGGGCGTCCAGTCGTGCAGGAACCAGCTGATGAACACCTGCGCGTAGGGCGACCCGGAGTCGAACGGCTCGACCTCGCGCCACAGCCGGAACTCGACCCACGCCTCGTCGATCGCGGCGCTGCCGAAGACCCGCACCGCCTCGCGCAGCAGCTCGCCGGTCAGCGGTTCGATCGCCCGCCGCACGCGGCGCCAGGCGAGTTCCTCGGGCGCGACCGCCTCGGCCTTCGGCAGGCAGCACTGCTTGTACTTGCGGCCGCTGCCGCAGGGGCAGGGATCGTTGCGTCCGGGT
>CAYLZU010000301.1:0-2652 GCA_964388005.1 uncultured Burkholderiaceae bacterium | reverse complement strand
GGGCGCGGTGGTGCGGGTGCGGGCGGTCCAGTCGATGCGGTCTTCGTCGGTGCGGGTGAGCGAGGTCTGGGCGATGACGATGCGATAGGTGCGCACCTGCGTGTACGCCGGCCACGACATGCCCCAATAGGCGCCGTACCAGCCGCGGTAGCCGGCGAATCCGTGGTACATCCACGGGTCCTGGTAGACGACCTGCTCGACCTCCTGGCCGATCACCGCGGTCGACAGCAGGTAACGCGCCCCGGCGGCGCGGGCGGCCTGCAGCAGGCGCGCGTGCGCTTCGTCGTCGAGCACGCCGGGCACCGAGGCATAGCTGGGCAGGGCCTTGACGCCGCGCGCCGCCAGCTTGGCGACCATGTCGTCCTCGTAGATGCGGCGCACGGTCTCGTCGCGGGAGACGCCGACCACGAGCACCGGCCCTTCGATGCGCCGGCCGGCGATCTCCGGCCGCGTCCAGCTGCCGTCGATGGTCGTCGAGGCGCAGGCGGCAAGAATCATCGCCGCCGACAGCAGCAGCAGGCGCTGGACAAACGTCGTAACCATGACCGACCTCACGTGCCTTTCCTCGCGCCGATGATACGTTCGCCATGATGGCCGCTGCCGCCGGCGCGGCCTCGTGCCCGCCTGCCGGCGCATTGCGAACCGCACTGTTCGAGCCGACCGATGAAGCTGAAGTTCCTCGGCGCCGCCGGCGAAGTCACCGGCTCCTGCCTGCTGGTCGAGGCCGACGGCCTGCGCTTTCTCGTCGACTGCGGCATGTTCCAGGGCGGGCGCGACACGGCGGCGAGGAACCGCCGCGCCTACACGCGCGAACTCGGCCCGATCGACTTCGTGCTGCTCACGCACGCCCACATCGACCACTGCGGGCTGCTGCCGCGGTTCGCCTTTCCGCGGCGAGGCGCCGGCCAGCCCGCCATCTACTGCACCAGGCCGACCGCCGACCTGGTGCCGGTGATGCTCGCCGACAGCGCCTTCGTGCAGTCGCGCGGGGCCGAACGGGCGCGCCGCCGCCGCGCGGGCGAGTCCGAAGCGCCGCTGTACACGCCGGAGGAGGTGCGCCGGCTGTCGACGCGGCTGGCCGCGGTGCCCTACGGCGTCGAGTTCAGACCGCATCCGCAGGCGCTGGTCCGGCTGCACAACGCCGGCCATATCGTCGGCGCGGCGTCGGCGGAGGTTCGGCTTGCCGAAGGCGGCCGGCGCCGCACGCTGCTCGTCTCCGGCGATCTCGGCGAGCGCTCGGCGCTGCTGGTGCGCGACCGCGATCCGCCGCCGGCGGCCGACGTGCTGGTGGTCGAGTCGACCTACGGCGACCGCAACCACCGCTCGATGGCCGACACCGAGGCCGAACTGGTCGAGGTGCTGCACGACGTGCTGCACCAGCGGCGCGGCAACGTCATCGTGCCGGCGTTCGCGCTCGGACGGGCGCAGGAGTTCATCGTGCTGCTGTACCGGCTGGCGAAGGCCGGGCGCATCCGCGTGCCGCTGGTGTTCGTCGATTCGCCGCTGGCGCGGCAGGCGGCGGAGGTGACCTTCGACCACCTCGACGCGATCGACGACGAGGCGGCGGAGTTCCACGCCGCGGCGATTGCCCGGCGGCTGCCGTTCACGCTGCGCTACACCGAGAGCGTCGAGGACTCGATGTTCCTGAATTCGATCCGTGGCGGCAGCGTGATCATCGCCGCCAGCGGCATGTGCGAGGCCGGCCGCATCCGCCACCACCTGCGCCACAACCTGCCCCGCGCTGAGTGCGCGGTGCTGTTCACCGGCTACCAGGCGGCCGGCACCCTCGGCCGCAGGATCGTCGACGGCGCCCGCAGCGTGCCGCTGTTCGGCGATCAGGTGCGGGTCGCGGCCAGCGTGCACACGCTCGGCGGCCTGTCGGCGCACGCCGGCCAGGACTCGCTGCTGGAGTGGCTGCGCGCGGCGCCGCGAAGGCCGCGCTCGGTCTTCGTCGGCCATGGCGAACCGCTGGCCTCGCATGCGCTCGCCGCCCGCGTGGCGCGCGAACTGAAGTGGTCGCCGACGGTCGCCGAGGCCGAAACGCCGTACGAGGTCTGAGCCGCGACTGCCGCAAAGACGCATCGTCCGCCGCGCCCACGACTTGCCGCTGCCGGCGCTACAGTCCCGGCGCTGACGCCTTCCTGCCGCAACCGCCGATCAACCGCCGTACCGACCCCCGATCCGGCCATGACCCGCCCCACCGGCGCGACCACGCCGCCGCAGCTCACGGCCCGCCGCATCGGCATCGACACCTGGCGCGAGAACGTCGTCTACCTGCGCCGCGACTGCCCGGTGGTGCGCGCCGAGGGCTTCCAGGCGCTGGCCAAGGTCGAGGTCGCCGCCAACGGGCGCACGATCCTCGCCGTGCTCAACGTCGTCGACGACGCCCGCATGCTCGGCGAATGCGAGCTGGGCCTGTCTGAGGAGTCGTGGGCGCAGCTCGCGGTCGGCACGGGAGCACCGGTGGCCGTGCGCCATGCCGAGCCGCCGCCGTCGATGTGGGCGCTGAAGCGCAAGATCGCCGGCGAGCGGCTGGGGGCGGAGGAGTTCGCGGCGCTGGTGCGCGACATCGCCGCGCACCGCTACTCGAAGGTCGAGCTGGCGGCCTTCGTCGTCGCCACCGACCAGTTCGCGCTCGACCGCGACGAGGTG
>CAYLZU010000300.1:0-4349 GCA_964388005.1 uncultured Burkholderiaceae bacterium | reverse complement strand
CCGACTCGATCACGGCGTCGGCCGCGTAGACGTCTTCGACCTCGCGCAGCTCGACCGTGGCCGAGGCCGCCGGCGGCGCGGCCGACGCAGCGGCGGCGGCGAGCAGCGCGCCGGCGGCGAGCAGGCGCGCGACGGCGCCTCGGTTCAGGGCATGCATGGCGACTCCGGGATCCGAAACGGAGCCACTATATACCCCTGGGGGTATCTGCGCAACCGGCCGCCACCGAGGATCTGCTCCAGCGCCGTGCCGCGCCGGCGCACCCGCCGCGCCCGCGCGCCCATCCCGCCGGCGTCGCCGCGGCGGGCCTCCGAATCGGCGCGCGCGGAGCGCGCCCGCCCGAACGCCGGCGTCAGAGGGCGGCGAACACCCGCCGCAGCCGCTCGCCGACCTCGGCGGCGATGGCATGCATCTGCGGCCGGTCGGTGAGCTGCACCATGATCTGCGGGTCCATGAACTCGACCTGCACCTGGCCGGCCTCGTCCTCGCGCACCACCACGTTGCATGGCAGCAGCAGGCCGATCGTCGGCTCGGCGGCGATCGCCCGCTGCGCGAACGGCGGGTTGCAGGCGCCGAGGATCCGGTACGGCCGCATCTCGGCGCCGAGCTTCTTCTTCAGCGTCGCCTGCACGTCGATCTCGGTCAGGATGCCGAAGCCCTCCTTCGCCAGCTCCTCGCCGACCTTCTTCAGCGCCGCGTCGAAGTCGAGCGCGACGGCCTTGCCGAAGCCATAGCGGTTCTGCATCGGTCTGTCCTTTCGAGATTGGCCTGAGCGGGCCAACGATACCCCCGGCCGCATCACCGCCGCCTGACCGGTGTCAGCGCCGGCGCTGCCAGGGCACCGCCAGCCGCGACAGTTGCGCCAGCGCCACCTCGGCGCGCAGCGCATGCTCCTGCCGCTGCCGGGCGAGCCAGTCGAGGGCGGCGGCACTGTCGAAGGCGGCGCCGCGGGCCAGGCGCGGCAGCAGCTGCTCGGCCACCGCCATGTCGTTGAGCAGGCCGAGTTCGTCCTGCAGGGCGGCCAGGTGGTCGACCCACCTCGCGGTCGCCTTCGGCGGCAGCGCCGCCGCGTACAGATCGAGGGCGTAGCGCAGCCGCTTGGCGCGGATGCGCACCCGGTGCTGCTCCGGCAGCGGCAATGCGACGAAGTAGGCCGCCGACTCGAAGAGCCGGCGGTGCAGCCGGCCGAGCCGCCGGCGCGCCGTGTCGGCGAGCGTCGGCCCGTCGCCGGCCGGGGTCGCCGCCCAGCGCAGCAGCCGCAGCGCCAGCCGGGCGAAGCGGGCGCCGGCGAGCGCCTCGCGCAGCGCCTCGTCGTCGCGCCGCCGCGCCGCCGCCGCCTGCGCCGCCAGCACCGGGGCCGCTTCGGGCAGCGATTTCGCCAGCGCGGGCAGCGTCGATGCGAGCAGCACATCCCAGTCGCGCACCGCGCCGAGCCGGCGGCCGATCCAGCGCAGCTCGTCGTCCAGCGTCGCCGGCCAGCCGGCATCGGCGCCGAACAGCCTCGCCGCCGAACGCATCCGCCGCACCGCCACCCGCGCCTGGTGGATGAACTCGGGATCGGTGCCGTCGCCGATGCCGTCGGCGTTGCCAAGCAGCAGCGTCGTGCCGCGCTCGATGACGCTGCGCAGCGCCGCCCCGAGCGTGGTGCCGCCCGTGAGCCCGCCGGCCACCGCGTGCGCGTTGGCCTTCCGCGGCGCCGCCGCCTCGCCCGCCGCCAGCCGGTAGCCGCGCAGCGCCTTCGACTCCGTCGCCGGCCGCAGCGCCAGCGCCTCGGTGCCCCTGCCCGCGAGTTCGAGCGCGAGGCCATAGAGCCGGTCGGCGGCGCCCGACTTCAGCTCGAGTTCGAGTTCCAGGATCGTCTCGCGCCGACCGCCGGCGACGATCTCGCCCTCGTCGAGCGCGAGCTCGATGGCGCCGCCGTCGGCGTGATGCAGCGTGCGAGAAAAGCGGGTGCGGAACACCGGCAGCAACGCGGCCTGCTGCTGCGCGCCGAGCAGCGCCGCCAGCGGCGTCGGCGGAAACCGCAGCACGTCGAGCCGGCCGCGCGGCGCCGGCACTTCCCACTCGCCGCGCGAGGACAGGGCGCCGGCGCGGCTCTCGGTCTTCAGCGTCTGCAGCCAGCGGCCGCCGATGCGGCGCACCCGCAGCGCCATCCGGTGGGCGCCGAGCAGCCGCTCGGCGGTGTCGTAGTAGGTGTTGTCGACCGCGAGCACTTCGGCCTCGCCGAGGCGTGCCAGGCGCTGGCGCAGCCGCGGCAGGTCGCGCTTCGGCACGGCGAGCTTCAGTTCGATCTCGCGCGCGGGCACGCCGCCACCTGCGGCCGGTCTGGATCGGCTCATCGGGCCAGCATACGGCAGCGGCGGGGCGCCTCAACCGTCGGGTGGATGCGGTCGCCAGCCCCCTCACCGTGCGGCTTAAGCCGCCTGCGCATCGCCATTACAGCGTCTGCTGAATACCCGCCGAGGCGAAGCGCAGCGACGATGGCGGCACGCGCCAGATCGCGCGCCCCTGGAGGCAAACCGACATGAGCACTCATCTGCACACCCATGCGTCACCCCGGCGGCCGCAGGCGCAGGCCGACCGGGCGGGCACACGCATCACCGCCGCCCTGCTACTGCTGCTCGGCTTCGGCTTCACCGCCAGCGCACTGGTGGAGTCGCCCGATCCGGCGCAACGCGACCGCGGCCACCTGACGGCCAGGGCCGTCGCGGTCGAAGCCGCCGCCATCGCCGATCCGTCGGCGGTCCAGAGCCCGGAGGTGACCGCTGCCGTCGCTCAGTGGGCCTTCGAAACCCCGGCCGAGAAGCGGCCCTCGCCCGGCAGCTATGACTGGGAAGAACTCTGGCTGCCGCGCTGACCGCCGCCCGTCAATGTCGAAGGAGCTGACGATGAATCGAATGGCCACCCTGCTGCTGCTTTTCCTGCCGGCGTTGTCGGCAGCCCAGATCCAGGTCGTCGGCGACGACGCCTGCCCGAAGTACGCGGTCGACATCGCCGCCTTCGCCACCTGCGAGGGCGATCGGGTCGTGCGGCCGACGCATGATTCGACGCTGCGCATCGCCGCCGTGCCTGCAGGCGACGTGCCGCCGCTGAAGCGCTCCGACGCCGGTCTGCACGTCACGGCGGCCGAAGCCAACCGGCTGCTGCAGGCCTATCCCGGCCAGGTGGTGCTGGTCGACATCCGCAGCCGCTTCGAGGCCTTCTACGTCGGCCGGCCCGACGTTCCCGAGATCCACGTCCCTTACCGCGAGTCGGTGCTGCCGCCGCGGTGGGAGCCAGCCACCGGCCGGCCGGTGATGGCGCGCAACGAGAACTTCGTCGCCGAGGTCAAGGCCGAACTGGCGCGGCACGACTGGCCGGAGGACAGCACCATCCTGCTGCTGTGCCGCTCGGGAGAAGTGAGCGCCATCGCCGCCGATGCGCTGGCGGCGGCCGGGGTCGCGCACGTGTTCACGATCGTCGACGGCTTCGAGGGCGATCTGTCGGCCTCCGGCCGGCGCGACGTCAACGGCTGGAAGAACGCCGGCGGGCGCTGGACGGTGCAGTCGCTGGCCGCCCTCGGCCCGACGCGCCGGCAGTGACGGATGCGATCCGGCGCGCCGCTGGACGGCGCGCCGGATCGCGGCATCAGTTCGACGCCATCTGCCCGAGGCGCCGTTGCGCCGCCACCACCGCCTCGGTTCGGTTGCGCGCCTGCAGCACGCGGAAGATCGCCAGCAGATGGACCTTGACCGTCGCCTCGGACAGGCCCAGTTCGCGGGCGATGCTCTTGTTCGGCAGGCCGCGCGCCAGCAGGGCGAGCACGTCGTCCTGACGCGGCGTCAGGCCGAGTCCGTTGCCCGCCGCCGGCTGCGGCGCGGCCTCGGGCGCGGAATCGGCGAGGAAACGCACCGGCGCATAGGTGCCGCCGGCGAGGATCAGGCGGATCGCCTGCAGCATCACCGCCGCGGCGTCGGACTTGGGCACGAAGCCGGCGACACCGAGGCCGATCAGCCCGCGCACCGTCGCTGCGTCTTCGGTCGCCGAAACCACCACCAGCGGCAGCGCCGGATGCTCGCGCCGCCAGCGGGCGATGGTCGCGGCGCCGTCGGAACCGGGCATGTTCAGGTCGACCAGCGCCAGGTCGAAGTCGCCGCCGTTGGCCAGCTGCGCGTCGACCTCGGCGGCGTTGGCCGCCTCGTGCCAGCCGATCGACACCGCCAGCGGCTGCAGCGCATGCCGCAGCGCCAGCCGCATGACCTCGTGATCGTCGGCGAGCAGGATGCTCAGCGCCGGCGCGGCGGAGTTGTCAGGTTCCACTAGGGGCGAGTACCTTCCGGGAAACTACGGGGGAGGCTATGGGCGGGCCTCG
>CAYLZU010000299.1:0-4363 GCA_964388005.1 uncultured Burkholderiaceae bacterium | reverse complement strand
TCGACGGCAAACCGCGCGAGGAACTCGGCGAACTCGAAGGCTGGGCCTATCTGCATACCGGCATCAGCTTCTGGCCGAACAAGCGGCCGACCGCCGACCGGGCGCACGTCGACTGGATCGTGCGGGCGTCGGCGGGCAGCGAAGTGACGCTGACCGCCTGGCACGAGCGGGCCGGCAAGGTGACGGCGACGACCCGCCTCGGATGAGCGAGTCGCGCCGCGCCGGCTGCCGAACCCCGCGCGTCCCGGCTGCCGTGACGCGGGCCGCGACCCACCCGCCCTCGCGCCAACGACTGCCGCCGCCCGGACGCGTCATGCCCGCGGCGCAGCCGGCGCGCGGCCTATACTTTTCCGTGCCCATTCGGCGCGCTGTTCGATCATGAACGCACCGATCGTCTATCCGAAGCTCTCGCCGCAGGCGCTGGCCGAGCGCTGGAACGCGCTGCGCGGCGCAGCGGGCCTGCCCGAGCGGTTCGAACTCGACGAGTACGGCGAGGTGATCGAAAAGATTGCGCCGAAGACCGCCCATCAACGCATCGTCTGGGCATTGCAGAAGCAGATCTCGGACCGCCTGGGCGGCGAAGCGCTGCCGGGCATCGCCATCGTGACCTCGATCGGCGTCCGCGTGCCCGACGTGGTGTGGCAGCCATCCTGGGGCGACGAGGATCCGGCGCCGCGGGCGCCGGCGATCTGCGCCGAAGTGCAGTCGGAGGACAACACGCGGCGCGAAATGAACGAGAAGGTGGCGGCCTATCTCGAGGCCGGCGCGCAGGAGGTGATCCTGGTCGATCTGTCGGGCCGCATCCGCTACTTCGGCGCCGACGGCGAACGCGATCGCAGCGCCTTCGGCCTCGATCTCGCCTTGCCGCCGGATACCTACCCGCGCTGACGAACGACGGCCGCATCGGCCGCCCGCAACCACGGCCGGCTCTGACTGCGACTCAGCATGCCCGAAGCCTTCATCGTCGCCGCGCTGCGCACCGCCGGCGCCCGCAAGGGCGGGCGGCTCGCCGGCTGGCACCCGGCCGACCTCGCCGGGCAGGTGCTCGACGCGCTGGTGGCGAAGCTCGACCTCGACCCGCGCCTCGTCGACGACGTGATCCTCGGCTGCGTCGGCCAGGCCGGCGAGCAGTCGAACAACATCGCCCGCAACGCCGTGCTCGCCTCGGAGCTGCCCGAATCGGTGCCCGGTGTCTCGGTCGACCGGCAGTGCGGCTCGTCGCAGCAGGCGCTGCACTTCGCCGCCCAGGCGGTGATGGCTGGGACGATGGATGTGGTGATCGCCGGCGGCGTCGAGAGCATGACGCGCGTGCCGATGGGACTGCCGGCCACCTTGCCGTACAAGCACGGCTTCGGCAGTTACATGAGCCCGGCGATGCAGGCGCGCTATCCGGGCGTGCAGTTCAGCCAGTTCGCCGGCGCCGAGCAGCTGGCGGTGAAGTACCAGCTATCGAAGGAGACGCTCGACGCCTACGCGCTGACGAGCCACCAGCGCGCGGCGGCGGCGACGCGCGAAGGCCGCTTCGACGGCGAGATCGTGCCGATCGCCGTGCGCGACGCCGCCGGCCTCGAGACGGGCGCGATGCACGCGGCCGACGAAGGCATCCGCTTCGATGCCTCGCTGGAAGGGATCGCCGGCGTCAGGCTGCTGGCTGACGGCGGCCGGCTGACAGCGGCGACATCGAGCCAGATCTGCGACGGCGCGGCGGCTCTGGTGGTGGCCAACGAGCGCGGCCTGAAGGCGATGGGAAGCCCCAAGCCGCTGGCGGTGGTGCGGCAGATGACCGTGATCGGCCACGACCCGGTGATCATGCTCGAAGGGCCGATCCCGGCCACGCCGGTGGCGCTGCGCCGCGCCGGCCTGACGCTCGACGACATCGACCTCTTCGAGGTCAACGAAGCCTTCGCCTCGGTGCCGCTGGCCTGGTTGGCCGCCACCGGCGCCGACCCGGCGCGGCTGAACGTCCAGGGTGGCGCCATCGCCCTCGGCCATCCGCTCGGCGCCTCCGGCGCCAAGCTGATGACGACGCTGGTGCACGCGCTGCACGCGCGCCGCGCCCGCTACGGGCTGCAGACGATGTGCGAAGGCGGCGGGCTGGCCAACGTGACCATCGTCGAGCGGGCGTAGCCGGAACTCGCAGCGGCCAGCGGAGGCGGCAATGAACTGGCAGAAGTGGCGCGCGGACAACCTCGCCGGGTGGGAGGACCGGGTCGACATTCACGCCGGTCCGGGCGGTTACGACATCGAAGGCCTGCTGGCCGACCCGCAGCGGCTCAGCCCGACGATGCGCAACGACGAAGCGGCCATCGGCCGGCTGGATGGCCTCGACGTCGTCCACCTGCAATGTCACCTCGGCACGGACACGCTGTCGCTGGCGCGGCTCGGCGCCCGTTCGGTCACCGGCCTGGACTTCTCGCCGAAGGCGATCGCGCACTGCCGGCAACTGTTCGCCCGCGCCGGCGTTGCCGGGCGGTTCGTGCAGGCCGACGTCTTCGATGCGCGCGAGGAACTGGCCGGCGACTACGATCTCGTCTACGCCTCGATCGGCGCGATCAACTGGATCCCGTCGATCGGGCGCTGGATGCAGGTGGCGGCGGCGCTGCTGCGTCCGGGCGGCCGGCTGCATCTGCGCGACGTGCATCCGATGGCGATGGTGATCGACCCCGATGCCGACCCCCCGCTGACGCTGCGCTACCCCTACGGCGAGACTGCGACACCGGTCACTTTGCAGGACGACCAGACCTACACCGGCGACGGCACGCCGCTGGGGCATGCGACCACGCACGAGTGGTCGCACGGCCTGGGCGAGATCGTCCAGGGGGCGCTCGATGCCGGGCTCGTCATCACCGGGCTCGCCGAACACTACTACACCGAGTGGCAAATGCTGCCGTCGATGGCCCGCGTCGAACCCGCTCGCTGGGTGCTGCCCGAAGCGCCCGAGCGGCTGCCGCTGCTGTTCACGTTGACCGCGCGCAAGCCCGGCCGCTGAACCCCGTCCGGCGGCCGGCGGCCGGCCACCTACTCGGCGGCCTGGTACTCCGCTTCGCGCAGCCTGGCATGCGCCGCGGCCAGCCGCGCGATCGGCACCCGCGGCCCGGAGCACGACACGTAGTTCAGCCCGGCATGGTGGCAGAAGCGGATCGAGGTCGGGTCGCCGCCGTGCTCGCCGCAGATGCCGACCTTCAGATCCGGGCGCTGGGAGCGGCCGGCGCCGATGGCCATCTTCATCAGCTCGCCGACGCCTTTCTCGTCGAGCACCTCGAACGGGTTGTCCTTGAGGATCCCGGCCTCGTAGTACGACGGCAGGAACTTGTTCTCCGCGTCCTCGCGCGAGAACGAGAAGGTCGCCTGCGTCAGGTCGTTGGTGCCGAAGGAGAAGAACTCGGCGGTCTCCGCCAGCCGCGCCGCGCGGACGCAGGCGCGCACTACCTCGATCATGCTGCCGAACCGGTACGGCACCTTCACGCCGGCTTCCTTCTCGACCTCGGCGTGGATGCGATCGACATAGGACTTGATCCGCTTCAGCTCCTCGACCGTGGCCAGCTGCGGCACCATGATCTCGGGCTGCACGTCGATGCCTTCGCGCACGCACTCGGCCGCCGCCTCGAGGATGGCGCGGATCTGCATTTCGTAGATCTCGGGATAGGTGATGCCGAGCCGCACGCCGCGATGGCCGAGCATCGGGTTGACTTCGGACAGCGCCTTGACCTTCTTCAGGATCTCGGTCTTCCTGGCGATCACCGGATCCTCGAGGTGCTTGTCGCGGAATTCGGTCAGGGTGCTGACCACCTTGCCCATGCTCTCCTCGTACTGGTGGTGCAGGCGCGGGTTGAGCAGCTTCAGCGTCTCCGGCGCCTCGCGCATCGCGTCGACGGTGTCGCGGAAGTGGCGCAGGTGCGCGATCTCCAGTTCGAGCTGGGCGGCGGTCGGCAGGAACTCGTGCATCGGCGGGTCGAGCAGGCGCACCGTCACCGGCAGGCCTGCCATGGCCTTGAAGATGCCCTTGAAGTCCTCGGTCTGGATCGGCCGCAGCTTCTCCAGCGCCGCCACGCGTTCCTCGCGCGTGTCGGCGAGGATCATGTCCTGCATGATCGGCAGGCGGTCGATCTGGTTGAACATGCGCTCGGTGCGGCACAGGCCGATGCCCTGGGCGCCGTACTCGCGCGCCCGCTGCGCATCGCGCGGCGCGTCGGCATTGGCGCGAACGCCCAGCCGGGCCTCCTCGTCGGCCCAGGCGAGCAGGGTGCCCATGTCGTGCGAGAACTCGACCTCGACCGTCGGCACCTCGCCGAAGTAGACGGCGCCGGTGGAGCCGTCGATGGTGATCACCTGCCCTTCCTTGAGCACCGCCGGGCCGACGTTG
>CAYLZU010000298.1:1618-4378 GCA_964388005.1 uncultured Burkholderiaceae bacterium | reverse complement strand
AGCGGACTGCAAATCCGTGTACGCCGGTTCGATTCCGACCCCCGCCTCCAGATCCATGCTGTCGTTGATGATTCCGGCGGTTCGTTGCTGACGGCAGGCGACTGCTTCTGCCGCCGACGGCAGCCGGCGCTCGCCGCGGTGGTGAAATCGGTAGACACAGCGGACTTAAAATCCGCCGCATGCGAAAGCGTGCATGCCGGTTCGAGTCCGGCCCGCGGCACCAGGTTCAGGTGAGTTCGACGTGAAAGTCTTCAATCTCCGCTGCGAGCACGAGCATGCCTTCGAGGGCTGGTTCGCGTCGGCGGAGGCATTCGACTCGCAGCTCGCCGCGGGCCAGGTGCAGTGCCCGCTGTGCGACTCGAGGTCGATCACCAAGGCGCTGTCGGCGCCACGGCTGAACTTCGGCGCCGAGGCGCCGCAGCAGGAGCGGCAGCCGGCGGTGATGCCGACCGCGGAGCAGCTGCAGGCGCTGTTCCTGAAAATGGCGCGGGAGATCGTCGCCAGCACCGAGGACGTCGGCGAGCGCTTCGCCGACGAGGCGCGGCGCATCCACTACAAGGAAGCGCCCGAGCGGGGCATCCGCGGCGTCACCTCGAAGGACGAGGCCGATGCGCTCGAAGACGAGGGCATCAAGGTGATGCCGATGCCCTTCGCCGGACTGCTGAAGGGGCCGCTGCAGTAGTCTGCGCCGCAGGGCCGGCCGGGCGGCCGGATCAGCGCTTCGCGTACTGGGCGGCGCCGAACAGGTTTTCGCGCGCCCGCTCGTCGAGCTGGGCCACCGGTTTGCGGCGGTCGGCGAGCACTTCGACGCCGCGTTGCACCGCCGGCCGGGCGCCGACGAGATCGAACCAGCGCTTCACGTTCGGGTAGTCGGCGAGATCGACACCCTGCCGCTGGTGCGAACGGGTCCACGGAAAGATCGCCATGTCGGCGATGCCGTAGTCGCCGGCGAAGTACGGCACCTCGGCCAGACGCCTGTCCATCACGCCGTACAGCCGTTTCGCCTCGTTGGTGTAGCGGCTGACGGCGTAGTCGAGCTTCTCCTGCGCGTAGGCGCGGAAGTGGTGCGCCTGGCCGAACATCGGCCCGACGCTGCCCATCTGGAACATCAGCCACTGGAGCGCGACGTAGCGGCCGCGGACATCGGCCGGCAGGAACCTGCCGGTCTTGGCGGCGAGGTAGATCAGGATCGCGCCGGATTCGAACATCGAGATCGGCTCGCCGTCCGGGCCGTCGGAATCGACGATCGCCGGGATCTTGTTGTTCGGGCTGATGGCGAGGAACTCGGGCCTGAACTGGTCGCCGGCGCCGATGTCGACCGCGTGCACGCGGTACGGCAGCCCGCACTCCTCCAGCATGATGTGGACCTTGTGGCCGTTCGGCGTCGGCCAGGTGTAGACGTCGATCACTGCTTGACTCCTTCCTTCTGCGGCACCGGAACGTGGCGGCCGATCTCCTGCCGGGCAATGGCGTTGCGGTGGACTTCGTCGGGGCCGTCGGCCAGCCGCAGCGTGCGCGCGTGGGCGTAGGCGTAGGCGAGCGGGAAGTCGTCGCACATGCCGCCGCCGCCGTGCGCCTGGATCGCCCAGTCGAGCACGGTGCAGGCGACGTTCGGCGCCACCACCTTGATCATCGCGATCTCGCCCTTCGCCGCCTTGTTGCCGACGGTGTCCATCATCCAGGCCGCCTTCAGCGTCAGCAATCGCGCCTGCTCGATCATGCAGCGCGCCTCGGCGATCCGTTCCTGCCAGACGGTCTGCCGCGCGATCGGCCCGCCGAAGGCGGAGCGCGCCGCCAGCCGCGCGCACATCAGTTCGAGCGCCCGCTCGGCCAGCCCGATCGAGCGCATGCAGTGGTGGATGCGCCCCGGACCCAGCCGGCCCTGCGCGATTTCGAAGCCGCGGCCTTCACCGAGCAGGATGTTCGACGCCGGCACGCGCACGTTCTCGAACGTCATCTCCATGTGGCCGTGCGGCGCGTCGTCGTAACCGAAGACGTGCAGCGGCCGGATGACGCGCACCCCCGAGGTGTCGGCCGGCACCAGGATCATCGACTGCTGCTGGTGCTTCGGCGCCTGCGGATCGGTCTTGCCCATGACGATGTAGATCCGGCAGCGCGGATCGCCGGCGCCGGAGATCCACCACTTGCGGCCGTCGATCACGTACCAATCGCCGTCGCGGACGATCCGCGTCTCGATGTTGGTGGCGTCGGAGGAGGCCACCGCCGGCTCGGTCATCGCGAAGGCGGAGCGGATTCGGCCTTCGAGCAACGGTTCGAGCCACTGCTTCTTCTGCTCCGGAGTGCCGTAGCGCTCGATCGTCTCCATGTTGCCGGTGTCCGGCGCGCTGCAGTTGAAGACCTCGCTTGCCCAAGGCACGCGCCCCATCAGTTCCGCCAGCGGCGCGTACTCGAGGTTGGTCAGACCGGCGCCGTTCGCCGACGCCGGCAGGAACAGGTTCCACAGGCCGGCGGCGCGCGCCTTCGGCTTCAGTTCCTCGATCAGCCGGGTCGGCGTCCAGCGCCGTCCGGCGCCGGTGTTCTCCTCGACCTCGGTTCGGAAGCGGCGCTCGTTGGGATAGACGTGCTCGTCCATGAACGCCGAGACGCGGCGACGCAGGTCCTCGACCTTCGGTGAGTAACCGAACTGCATGTGTTCCTCCGGGATGGGCGAAGAATAGCGCGGCGTTGTGACCCGCCTGCCTTGCGCGTAGAGTCGGCGGCCGGAGGATTCATGAAGGCGATCCAGTGTGTCGAGTGGGG
>CAYLZU010000298.1:0-1518 GCA_964388005.1 uncultured Burkholderiaceae bacterium | reverse complement strand
GTCGCGTTCGTCGGCATCGGCGGCTTTGCCGAGTACGTGTGCGCGCATGAGGCACAGGTGGCGCCGCTGCCGCCCGGCATCGACATGGCGGTTGCCGCCGGCTTCACGCTGACCTACGCGACCTCGCAGCATGCGCTGGCCGAACGCGGGCAGTTGAAGAGCGGCGAGACGCTGCTCGTGCTCGGCGCCGGCGGCGGCGTCGGGCTGGCGGCGGTCGAGCTCGGCAGGCTGGCCGGCGCGCGGGTGATCGCCGCCGCGTCCAGCAGCGAGAAGCTCGAGGCCGCGCGAAGGCTCGGCGCCGATCACCTGATCGACTACTCGGCGGCCGATCTGCGCGAGGCGGTCAGGAGCGCCACCGATGGCCGCGGCGTCGATGTCGTCTACGACCCGGTGGGCGGTACCTACACCGCGGCGGCGCTGCGGTCGCTGGCCTGGCGCGGACGCCTGCTGGTGATCGGCTTTGCCGCCGGCGAGATTCCGCACATCCCCGCCAATCTGCTGCTGCTGAAGGAGGTCGCCGCGGTCGGCGTCTACTGGGGAGAATTCGCCAAGCGCGATCCGGCCGGCAACCGCAAACTGATGGCGCAATTGTTCGGCTGGCTGGCGGACGGGAAACTGAAGCCGCTGGTGTCGAGGCAGTATCCGCTGGCGGATGCCGCGCTGGCGCTGCAGGACCTTCTTGCGAGGCGCGCAATCGGCAAACTGGTGATCCGGCCCTGAACGCGGACGATTCCGAGGTAAGGCAATGTCATCGACGAACCGACAGCAGCAAGCGGCCTCGGCGCCCGGGCACCGCGTCGAGCGAGCGACCTCCGCCGGGGAGGCCGCAGGCGCGCGAGGGCGCCGGGATGGCGCCCGTTTCCTGACAACGCCGTTCGCCGTGGCGGCCTGGGTGCTGGCCGCGATCGCGGCGCTGCTCTCGCCCGTGGGCCTCGCCGCCGAGCGGGCAATCGAGAAGCAGGAGGTCGTCGCTGCCGGTCTGGACCAGACCTGGAACGCCTGGACCACCCGCGAGGGCATCGTCAGCTTCTTCGCGCCCGAGGCGGTGATCGAACCGCGGGTCGGCGGCGCCTTCCACATCTACTTCGATCCGACCGCGCCGGCCGGCATGAGGGGCGCCGACGACACGCGATTCCTCGCCCTGCAACCGAAGAAGATGATCTCGTTCGACTGGAACGCGCCGCCGCATCTGCCGCAGGCAAGGGCGCAGCGCACGTTCGTGATCGTGCGCTTCGAGCCGGTCGGCGAGCGCGAGACGCGCGTCAGCCTGCACCACACCGGATGGGGCGACGGCGGCGAGTGGGACCAGGCGTTCGCCTACTTCGACCGCGCCTGGGGCAACGTGCTCGCCAACCTGAAGAAGCGGTTCGAAAGCGGCCCGCAGGACTGGAGTGAGTGGCTGGCGCAGTTGCGCAAGTGGCGCGAGCAGAGCGAACAGAAGAAGTAGCCGGCCGCGCCGTTCGGCACCTCCGCGCCGGCCGGCTCCAATGACGACAGGAGCGAATTGACGTGAGCAGC
>CAYLZU010000297.1:0-4385 GCA_964388005.1 uncultured Burkholderiaceae bacterium | reverse complement strand
CCTGCCGGCGTGACGAAGTCGTGCCACTCGGTGGCCTTGATCTCGTAACCGTCTTCGGTCACGACCCGGTACACCGCAGCCTCGGCAGCGGTCATGAAGGCGGGCACCGCCGGCCGTCGCCGGGTGCGGCGCGCCTTCGGGTCGCCGCTCGGCAGCGCGCGCTCGTCCACCGTCACCTCCAGCGCGCCCGCGCCGGCGGCCAGTTCGCCGATCGGGATCATCCCCTCGCTCGTGTGCAGCCGTGTGTCGGCCGTCACGCAGGGGTTGGTGGCCGAGATCGTCTCGCAGTACGAGAGGTTGTTGTCCTGGTTGACGCGGTCGATGAACACCACGCCGGGCTCGGCGTGGTTGTAGGTCGACTGCATGATCTGGTCGAAGAGCTCGCGGGCGCGGACCTTGCGGTAGACCCAGGTGCCGTCGATGCGCTGGTAGGCGCCGTCGGGATCGAACGGTTTCTCCTTGTGCCACAGCTCGACCTCGCCGTCGCTCTCGACCGCGCGCATGAAGGCGTCGGTCACCGCCACGCTCATGTTGAAGTTCGACAGCGACCCGTCGCGCTTGGCGTGGATGAACTCCTCGATGTCGGGGTGGTCGCAGCGCATCATCCCCATCTGCGCGCCGCGCCGGCTGCCGGCGGACTCGAGCGTCTCGCAGCTCTTGTCGAACACCCGCATGTAGGAGAGCGGCCCGCTGGCGCGCGAGTGGGTGCCGGCGACGAAGGCGCCCTTGGGACGGATGTTGGAGAAGTCGTAGCCGACGCCGCCGCCGCGGCGCATCGTCTCCGCCGCCTGCGCCAGCGCGCCGTAGATCGACGGCAGGCCGTCGCGGGTGGCGGTGATGGCGTCGCCCACCGGCTGCACGAAGCAGTTGATGAGCGTCGCCGCGATCTCGGTGCCGGCGGCGGAATTGACGCGGCCGCCGGGGATGAAGCCGTCGACCATGGCGTCGAAGAACCGCTTTTCCCACTCGGCCCGAAGCTGCGGCTGCTCCACCGCCGCCAGCCCGCGCGCGACGCGGCGGCGGACGTCGTCGGCGGTCTGCTCGCCGCTCTTGGCATACTTTTCCAGCAGGACGTCGACCGAAATCGGCTGTTCGTCGACGAGTTGCTGGGCTGAATCGAGTTTCATCGAGGAGTGCTCCTGCAGGGCCGGCCGCGTCGGACTCAACGGCGGAAGCAGGCAGTATAGGCAGCTGCGCGGCGGGCGGCGCGGCGCTTTCGGAGGAAAATTCAGCGCCGGATTTGATCGGGTCGTTGCCCCGGATGTTGTGGATAACCGGTACGCGGCCACAAGATGTTGAGGTCGCGGTCGGCTTCGGTGGCATCGGTCCCGCCGTTCGTATACTGCCTCGGCTTCCGGAGCCACCATGAACCTGCAGCAGTTCCGCTTCCTGCGCGAGGCCGCGCGGCATAAGTTCAACATCACGCTGGCGGCCCGCGCCCTGCACGCGTCGCAGCCGGGCGTGAGCAAGGCCATCATCGAGCTCGAAGGCGAGCTCGGGGTGCCGATCCTCGCCCGCCAGGGCAAGCGCATTCTCGGCGTCACTCCGCCGGGGCAGCAGGTGCTCGACGCCGCCGAGCGGATCATGAAGGAGGTCGACGACCTGAAGAAGATGGCGCGCGACTACGCCGGGGCGCCGTCGGGAACGCTGCGGGTGGCGACCACGCACACGCAGGCGCGCTACGTGCTGCCGCCGGTGGTGCAGAACTTCGCGCGCAGCTTTCCACAGGTGCGGCTGAAGCTGCTGCAGGCCGATCCGCCGACGATCGCGACGATGCTGAACAACGGCCAGGCCGACGTCGGCCTGGCCACCGAGTCGCTGGCGGAGTCTGCGGCGCTGGTGTCGATCCCGATCTACGAGTGGCACCACGTGGCGCTGGTGCCGCCGGGGCATCCGCTGGCGAGGATCCAGACGACGCCGGGCCGTCTGACCCTGAAGGACCTGGGGCGGCATCCGATCGTCACCTACGAGGCGCACTTCTCCGGCCGCAGCCGCATCGACGCTGCTTTCGCCGCCGCCGGCATCGAGCCGGCGATCGTGCTCGAGGCGATCGACTCCGACGTCATCAAGACCTACGTCGCCACCGGCATGGGTGTGGGCATCGTCGCCGGTGTCGCGGTCGATCCGCGCACCGAGCCGCTGATCGTGCTGCCGTGCGGGCACCTGTTCGGCACCAACGTCGCCCGGCTGGCGGTCAAGCGCGGGGCGTACCTGCGCGGCTTCGTCTACTCGTTCATCGAACTGCTGGCGCCGGGTTGGGACAAGCGCCGGCTCGAGGAGGCGTTCGCAGCGCCGCGGTCGGGCCTGCCGGCGGGACGATGAAGGTTGCGATCGTCGGCGCCGGCGCCGTCGGCGGCGTGCTCGGGGCGAGGCTCGCTGCCGCCGGGCACGAGGTCTGCCTGCTGGCGCGGGGCGCGCACCTGCAGGCCATCCGCCGGAGCGGGCTGAAGCTGGTCGATCATCCCGGCGCCGGCGCGGCCGAACTTCGGCTGCCGGCCAGCGACGCCCCGGCCGATTTCGGGCCGCAGGACCTGGTCGTGATCGCCCTGAAGGCGCATGCGATCGCGCCGATGCTGCCGCGGCTGCGGCCGCTGCTGCGCGAGGAGACCGTGGTCGTGCCGGCGATCAACGGCCTGCCGTGGTGGTACTTCCATCGCGAAGGCGGGCCGCACGACGGGCGGGCGCTGCGTTCGCTCGACCCGGCCGGGACCATGTTCGCCGCTCTCGACTGCCGCCACGTTCTCGGCTGCGTCGTGCACTTCGCCGCCGAGGTGCGGGCGCCGGGCGAGGTGCATCACACCGGCGGGCGGCGGCTCATCGTCGGTGAACCGGACCGCACCATGAGCCCGCGGCTGGAGCGCATCTGCGCCGCGCTCGACGGCGCCGGCTTCGAGGCGCAGCGCTCGGCCGACATCCGCCTCGACGTCTGGGTCAAGCTGCTCGGCAACATGTCGTTCAATCCGGTGGCGGCGCTGACGGGCCTGCTGATGAACCAGATCTGCGCCGACGAGGCGGTGCTCGAGGTGATCCGCGCCATGATGCGCGAGGGCATGGCGGTTTCCGCGCACTACGGCTGCCCGATGCCGATGACGCCCGATCAGCGCATCGACCTGGCGCGCCAGCTCGGCGCGGCGAAGATCTCGATGCTGCAGGACATCGAGCAGCGGCGGCCGCTGGAGCTGGCCCCGATCGTGGGCAGCGTGATCGAACTGGCGGATCTCGCCGGCCTGCCGGTGCCGACGATCCGCATGGTGCACGCGCTGGCGGCGGCCAGGGCGAGGTCGCTCGGCATCGCCTGAGCACGGGCGAGGGTCAGCGGATGGTCCAGTTCCAGCGCCAGGCGACGAGCCGCACGGCGACGATCAGCGCCGAGGCGACCCAGGTGGCGACGGCGGCCGGCATGCCGGCGTCGAGCACCAGCAGGTAGAACACGCAGCCGGCGAGCGCCGCCAGCGCGTAGGGCCTGCCGTCGCGCAGCACCATCGGCACCTCGTTCAGGATCACGTCGCGCAGGACGCCGCCGAAGACGCCGGTGACCACCCCCATCATCGCCGCCACGATCGGCGGCGAGCCGAGCTCGTGCGCCACCGAGACGCCGGCGATGGAGAAGAAGCCGAGGCCGATCGCGTCGGCGACGACGAACAGCGGCGGCGGAACGACGCGCTGCGCCAGCCGCAGCAGCGGTGTCGCGATCAGCGTCAGCACCAGGATCAGCACCACGTAGTGCTGGTGCTCGACCCAGAAGAACGGCCGCCGGTCGAGCAGCACGTCGCGCAGCGTGCCGCCGCCGAAGGCGGTGATGAAAGCGACGGTGAACACGCCGACCGCGTCCATCTTCTTGTTGCGCGCCTCGGCGAAGCCGGAGAACGCCGCCGCCAGCACGGCGACGAACTCGATCGCCGGCACCACCGCCTGTTCAGCGCGCATGCCGGCCGACTCGGCGTGACTCGCCGGTCGGGGCGCGGCCGGACCGGTCGATGGTCATGGCGGCGGGCGGGGCCTGCGCCGGCCTATCTCGGCGACGAGGGCCGCAACAGCACCATCACCGCGCCGGCGCCGCCGTCGGCGCCGCGCGCCTGGCAGAAGGCGATCACCTCGTCGCGCTGGGCGAGCCAGGCGCGCACCTTGCCCTTGAGCACCGGCACCCTGCCGATCGAGCCCAGCCCCTTGCCGTGAACGACGCGCACGCAGCGCAGGCCGCGCCTGACCGATTCGCGCAGGAACTCGGCCAGCGCCTCGCGCGCCTCGTCGACGCGGTGGCCGTGCAGGTCGATCTGCGACTGGATGCTCCAGTCGCCGCGGCGCAGCTTGCGCAGCACGTCCGGGCCGTGGCCCGGCGCCGTGTACGACAGCGACTCGTCGGCATCGAGCAGGGACTCCGGGTC
>CAYLZU010000296.1:575-4387 GCA_964388005.1 uncultured Burkholderiaceae bacterium | reverse complement strand
CGGACGGGGGTGGTTGTTGCAGAGGTACTGGTAGATCACCCGCAGGTCGGTGCGGAAGTCGTACGAGCGGGTGCCGCCGGCGATCACGCCCGCGCTGAGCAGGACGGCGTCGTACGGAACCTCGCCGACCGTCTGCAGGGTGTAGGTTTCGGCGGCCTTGGCGGCGACGCTCCCGCCCCACGACTGCCCGTGCAGGATGGTCATGCTGGGCTTGGCCACATGGCGGCGGAAGATGCCGCGCAGGCGCTCGGTGTCCTCGGCCGCGCGGCGAACTTCGACGCCCGGCTGAAACGCCGTGCCGGCCAGGGCATAGCCCTCGCGGACCATGATGTCCCAACGATCGAGGATCTCGGAGATCCGATTGGCGTTCGGGTTCAGGTCGGGGCCGCCGTGGGCATGCAGCAGCAGACGCCCGTTCCAGTTCGGCGGCATGGCGATGATGTAGGCCGAACCCTTGGAGTTGGTTCCGGTGTAGCAGGTCGTGCCGGCCGGCACGTCGACCGCGAGCGCCGCGCCGGTGGAGCTCTGCGTCGGGCAGGACGCCTTCTGCGGCGCCGCCTCGTTGGCCGCTGCCGGACCTCTGATCTCGACCTCGTCGTCGGAACAGGCGGCGGAGGCGATCACCGCGGCAGAAATCGCCAGCGCCCGGAGGGCGGCGCGGGAGGACGGAATTCTCATATCGTGTCTCTTGTACCGGTTGAAGGCTGACATGCTGCTCGGAGCGAGACCATGCGTCAAATATCTGAAAAGCCCGCTGTCGATATCTTTCCCGTATTGTCTTGACCCCGTGTCCGAGGTTTGCGGATCCGAAGCGCGGGTCCATCGAGATTGTCAGTGGCACGTCCCTGGTGTCGATCACCGCCAGCGGCCGAAGGCGCAGTGCCTCGGCGTGCCGCTGTTCGACGTCGACGCGCACGTCATCGATCGGGTCAGGCGGCGCGAACGACGGCAGCGGCAGGACGCGCTCGACCGGCGGGAGGATCGATGACGCTGGTCACGCTGCGCCGTCGCTGTCGCGGCCGGCGGCTTGCCTTGAGCGCCGCCGCATAGTGCCGCCGCAAAGAAGGGGGCATCCGGAATGAGCCAGACGCCGATCGACCGCATCCCGTTCCTGCGCCTGCTCGGGATCCAGCAGCTGCCGACCGGTCCCGGCCGCTCGCGGCTGCGGCTTCCGGAGTTGAAGGACGAGTTCTGCAACATGCTCGGCGCCGTGCACGGCGGCGTGCTGATGACGCTGCTCGACGTGGCGATGGCGCGCGCCGCCACCTCGCGAGTCGAGGCGCCGACCGGCACCGTGGTCACGGTGGAAATGTCGACGCGCTTCGTCATGCCCGGGCGCGGGCCGCTCACCGCCGAGGGCCGCGTCCTCGCCGCCGGCGGTTCGTTGTGCACCTGCGAGGCACAGGTCCACGACGCCGGCGGTGGCCTGGTCGCGCACGCGACCGGCACCTTCAAGTACTGGCGAAGCAGCGGCGGCGGCGTCGACTGACCCGGTCACGGCGGGCGCCATCCCATCGCGGCGACAAACCGCTTGACTGCCGGCAGGCGCTGTGTCCTGATGCGCCCCACAACACGAGCGGCCGCGGCATGGCCCGAAGCCTGCCGACGGCGGTCCCCGAACCCGGAACAGGAGACACGCGATGAGCAACAGCTTTCCCCTCGCACATCTGGCCCGCGCAACCGTGCTGGCCTGCGGCCTCGGTCTGACGGCAACGCTCGCCCTGGCGCAGTCGGCGCCGCCGCCCGGCCTGCCGGCCACGCTCGCCTGGAGCGCCTACGACGTCGGCTCGGGCGGCTACAACCAGGCGGTCGCCATCGGCAACGCGCTGAAGCAGCGCTATGGTGTCAACCTGCGCGTGCTGCCGGGCAAGAGCGACATCTCGCGCACGCTGCCGGTGCGCGAAGGCCAGGTGCAGTTCTCGGCCAACGGCGTCGGCGGCAGCTACCTGGCGCAGGAGGGCGTCTACGAGTTCGGGGTCAGGAACTGGGGCCCGCAGCCGATCCGCGGCCTGATGCTGAACAACTCCGACCAGGTGCTGACGGTCGTCGCCGCCAGGGACTCCGGCATCAAGACCGCGGCCGACCTGAAGGGCAAGCGCGTCGCCTGGGTGATCGGCTCGCCGTCGCTGAACCAGAACATCACCGCCATCCTCGCTTTCGCCAACCTGACCTGGAACGACGTCAAGCGGGTCGACTTCGGCGGCTTCGGCGCCGCCATGGACGGCGTCATCGAAGGGCAGGCCGACGCGGCCTTCGCCTCGTCGATCTCGGGCAAGGTCTATCAGCTCGAGAAATCGCCGCGCGGCCTCGTCTACCCGGTCATC
Source organism: uncultured Burkholderiaceae bacterium (assembly GCA_964388005.1). Lineage (GTDB taxonomy): Bacteria > Pseudomonadota > Gammaproteobacteria > Burkholderiales > Burkholderiaceae_F > JADJWR01. Next base: position 2,063 of record CAYLZU010000296.1, on the reverse strand, counting down.
GCGCACAACGACAAGGCCGGCTGGGAGCGGATGAACAAGATCGCGCCGTTCTTCTTTCCGTTCTGGGGGGCCGAAGGCGCCGGCCTGAGCAAGGACAACAAGGTCGAATCGGCCACCTACCCGTATCCGATCCTGATGTCCTACGCGAGCCTCGACGCCAACGTCGCCTACGGGATGACGCGGGCGATGGTCGAGACCTTCGACATGTACAAGGACGCCGCTCCCGGCAACAACGGCTGGGCGGTCGAGCGGCAGAACTTCGCCTGGGTGATTCCGTTCCACGACGGCGCCATCCGCTTCTGGAAGGAGCGCGGCCTGTGGAAGCCCGAGCACCAGGCGCACAACGACAGGCTGATCGCGCGGCAGAAGGTGCTCGCCGATGCCTGGAAGGCGGTGCAGTCGGGCTCGCACGCCGACGACAAGGCCTTCGAGCAGGCGTGGATGAAGGCGCGCGCCGAGGCGCTGACGAAGGCGGGCTTCGATCCGGTCGTCACCAGCTGGTAGGCCGGCTCGCCCGCTCGTTCCGCCAACGTCCGGCCCGCAGCGGACCGGGCGGCATCGACGGCCGGCTCGTGTCGAACAGTGCCAATGATCCGGCGGGGCCTGGCGCAAGCGGCCGAACGCGCCGCCGTGGCTGCCTTGCCCGCCCCCGCCCGCCGCTGATGCCGGACACCGGTTCGCCGTGACGACCGCAGCCGACACCGCCGCCGCCTCGGAGCGGCGCCACCGCAGCCTGCCGCTCGGCTGGCGTTTCGTGGTCGGCGCGGCCGGCTTTGCGGCCGTCCTGCTGTCGCTGAACAGGATCCTCAACCTGGGCTTCCTGGCCGGCATCACGCTGCTCGACAACGCCTACCTGTACCTGCTGTGCGCGCTGCTGGTCGGGCTGGTGTTCCTGTTCCTGCCGGCCACCGCGCGCGCCAGCCGCGACAAGGTGCCCTGGTACGACGCCGCGTTGTACCTGCTGTCGCTCGCCGTCTTCGGTTACTTCGCGTTCAACGCCCACCGCATCCTGCAGGAGGCATGGGAGTTCATGGCGCCGAAGCCGGCGATCGCGATCGCCGCGGCGGGCTGGCTGCTGCTGCTGGAGGCGACGCGGCGCGCCGGCGGCCTGGCGGTGTTCATCGTGGTGGCGCTGATCTCCGTTTACCCGGTCGTCGCCGGCGTGATGCCGGGGGCGATCGCCGGCCTGCCGCAGCCGCTTTCCACCACCGCCGCCTACCACTTCACCAGCAGCGAAAGCGTGCTCGGCATCCCGACCCGCGCCTTCGGCGAACTGGTGATCGGCTTCGTCATGTTTGGCGCCGTTCTTCAGCACACCGGCGCGGCGTCGTTCTTCAACGACATCGCCTTCGCGCTGTTCGGCCGCGTGCGCGGCGGCCCGGCCAAGGTCTCGATCGTCGCCAGCGGCCTGATGGGCTCGGTTTCCGGCAGCGTGGTGTCGAACGTGCTGACCACCGGCGTGGTGACGATCCCGGCGATGAAGCGCAC
>CAYLZU010000296.1:0-565 GCA_964388005.1 uncultured Burkholderiaceae bacterium | reverse complement strand
GGCCTGCGCCTCCACCGGCGGCGTGCTGATGCCGCCGATCATGGGCGCGACCGCGTTCGTGATGGCCTCCTTCCTCGGCGTGCCGTATACGACCGTGATCCTGGCGGCGATCGTGCCGTCGCTGCTGTACTACTTCGGCCTGTTCGTGCAGATCGACGGCTACGCGGCGCGGCGCGGGCTGCGCGGGCTGCCGCGCGCCGAACTTCCCGCCATCGGCGACACCTTCGCCTCCGGCTGGCAGTACCTGTTCGTCTTCGTCCTGCTGGTGTGGATGCTGATGGTGCTGCAGCGGGAGGCGCTGGCGCCTTTCGTCGCCACCGCGCTGCTGCTGGTGATCAACCAGGTCTGGCCTCGCCACCGGCTGAACTGGCGGCGCCTGGGGACGCTGATCGAGAACGTGAGCCGGTCACTGGCCGAACTGGCGGCGCTGCTGGCCGGCGTGGGGCTGATCATCGGCTCGCTGTCGGTGACCGGGCTCGCCGGCACCCTGGCCAACGACCTCGTCTACCTGGCCGGCAACAACGTCTACGTGCTGCTGGTGATGGGCGCGTTGACGAGCTTCATC
>CAYLZU010000295.1:0-4461 GCA_964388005.1 uncultured Burkholderiaceae bacterium | reverse complement strand
CGCGAAGCATTCCGGCGCCTTGATGTCCTCGAGGTTGATGCCGCCGAAGGTCGGCTCGAGGGCGGCGATGATCTCGACCAGCTTGTCCGGGTCGTTCTCGCTGATCTCGAGGTCGAACACATCGATACCGGCGAACTTCTTGAACAGCACCCCCTTGCCTTCCATCACCGGCTTGGCCGCCAGCGGGCCGATGGCTCCGAGACCGAGAACGGCAGTGCCGTTGGTGACCACCCCGACAAGGTTGGCGCGGGCGGTGTAGCGCGACGCGGTCGCCGGATCGGCGGCGATCGCCTCGGATGCCGCCGCGACCCCCGGCGAATACGCAAGCGCGAGGTCGCGCTGGTTCGTCAGCTGCTTGGTCGGAGTGACCGAGATCTTTCCCGGCCGCGGCGATTCGTGATACTCGAGCGCAGCCCGCCGCAGGTCAGCGTTATCGTCGGCAGTCGGCATCCGGCACTCCATCAGGACGGCGGTCGCGCATTATCGTGTTCGCGGGCGCCTCCGATGCGATACCGAAAGAACATGCCACGACGGCGGTCTGCCACAGCTGACCTGGACAAACGGCATTATCTGACATGGACAAATGCTTGACTTCGTAGGCTCCGGTGGTAGCCTCTTTCTCAAAGCTTTCGGGCCTGTCGCCAAGCTCGAGTGCAATATCCCGCGTCGGCACTGCTCCTCTCCCTCCTCGGCCGAACCAGGGCGCACTCGACTGACAGGCTTTTTTTTGCCCGCGCAAGCCCCGCTCCTTAAGGAGCGCCCGCTGTCGCTGGAAGCGGCCGGGAGCCGGTGATGCCGCCACCGATCACCCGCCGGGCCTCGGGCATCGAGCCGTTCTATGTGATGGAAGTCGTCAAGGAGGCGGAACGCCTGGCGGCGGACGGCCGGTCGATCATCCATCTGAGCATCGGCGAGCCGGACTTCACCGCCCCGCCCGCCGTCAAGCAGGCGGCGCTGCGGGCCATCGAAGCCGGATCGACCCGCTATACCCCGGCACTCGGCCTCGATTCGCTTCGGCAGGAGATTGCGCGGGACTACGCACGGCGGCTGGGGCAGGACGTCTCGCCCCGACGCATCGTCGTCACCGCCGGCGCGTCCGGGGCGCTGCTGCTCGCCCTGGCGGCGCTTCTCGAACGAGGCCGGCATGTCCTGGTGCCGGATCCGAGCTACCCCTGCAACCGGCACTTCGCCGCCGTGGTCGAGGCCGGAGCACGCCTGCTTGCCTGCGGTCCGGAGACTCGCTTTCAGCCGACGGCGCGGATGATCGACGAGGCGTGGGGCGCCGACACCGCCGGCGTGCTGCTGGCGTCACCGTCGAATCCGACCGGAACCTCGATCGAGCCCTCGGCGCTGGCGGCGATTGCCGGGATCGTCCGCGGCCGCTCCGGCTTCCTGATCGTCGACGAGATCTACCTCGGGCTGACCTACGACCACCGGCCCCGCACGGCGCTGGCGATCGGCGACGACGTGCTGGTGCTGGCCAGTTTTTCGAAGTACTTCAGCATGACCGGGTGGCGGCTCGGCTGGCTGGTCGCGCCCGAGGGGCTGGTGCCGTCGCTGGAGAAGCTGGCGCAGAACCTGTTCATCTGCCCGTCGACGGTTGCCCAGCACGCCGCCCATGCCTGTTTTGCGCCCGAGTCGCTGCGCATCTACGAACAGCGCCGCGAGGAGTTCCGGCGCCGTCGCGACTATCTGGTTCCGGCGCTGCGCGAGCTCGGCTTCGTGGTTCCCGTGGTGCCCGACGGCGCGTTCTACATCTATGCCGACATCAGCCGGTTTTCCTCGGACAGCTGGGACTTTGCCTTCGATCTGCTGCGCGCGACGGGCGTCTGCGTCGTGCCCGGCCGCGATTTCGGGGTCGCGGAGACGTCCCGCTACGTGCGGTTCTCGTATGCCAACGAGTTGCCGCGACTTGAGCAGGCCGTGGGCCGGATCGCGGCCTATCTGCAAGGACGCTGAAGCACGGTGCCGCATGCGCCTGGCCAAGGCGCATGCGCGCGCCGTGCCGTGTGGCCGCTCAGATCGCGCGACGGTCGGGCGCTGCCTTCGAAGCCGGGTCAGCGGCGGCGCCGACCGGCCGCAGCTGCGCCATCGCGCCCGCCGGGCCACCAGTCCGATCGGCATCCTCGGCGGAGGCAATCGCCTCGCGGGCGCGGCCCGCGGCCGCGATCCTGATCCGTGCCTGTTCGGCAAGAACGCGCGCCGCATAGCCGCCGTCGTCGGGGAGATTGCCGGCGCCGACATAAAGCTGCAATCCTCGCTCGACCGAACCACCGCGGCGGATCAGATCCCGCAGGATCGCCGAGCCGACACGGAGATTGGCGATCGGATCGAGCGCCGCATGATCACCCCCGTGGTCCGCGAACTTGTCGCTGTGCACGCTGGTCATGATCTGCATCAGGCCCTGTGCGCCGACCGGGCTCTGGGCAAAGGGATTCAGGCTGGACTCGACGGCGGTGACGGCGAGGATCAGCAACGGATCGACGCCCAGGGCGCGACCGGTGAGGAACGCCTCGCCGACGATCCGACGGACCGCGCTTTCGGCGACCTTGTATCGCCTTGCCAGATAGCGGGTGACCTGCTCCTGCGCCGGCTCGGCGGCAGCCGGTGGCGTTGTCGACAGCCAGTCGCTCCATCTCGCGGCCGGGGTCGGCGCCTCGGCCCTGACCGGTTCGGCAGTGGCGGCTCCGGGAGAAATCCGGACTACGGCCAGCGCTGCGGCGACCACCTGCTCGCGCACCTGGGCGCTGCCGAACAGGGTCAGCGCCGCCAGCAGAGTCGAAACACCGACCACGCCAATGGCGCCGCGGCCCATCAACGACGCGCCGCGAACGATGTCGCGCCCGGCAGTGCGCAGGGCGCAGGTCGCCGGAGTCAGCGTGCTCTCATACAGATCCAGAAACGACATCCGTGCCTCCTTATGTCGAGCGGCCCCGATTCCACCGGAAGGCCTCGCTCACAGGTGGGTACGTCAGGCGGAGCGCATGAGAAGCAGCTCCGTACCCTCTTCGCAAATGGCGGACGCCCATCGGGCGCACCGCCGCGCAATCGCCCGCCAGCCCAAGCGGCCGGGACAACTTCCCGCCACAATAGGCGGCCAAGTGGCGCCGCGACGATCGCCGGATTCCGCAAGCACCCCATTGACAGCATCGTGCGGGCCGGACGACGCGGATTGTAAGCACCTCACGTCGGGCAACCTCCCGAACGAAGGCACTATTGATGCAGCGCAGCATGCTACCAGAATCTGCCGGACAGCAAGGCTCGGTGCCGCTGACCGGTAGGCTCGGTAACGCTGAACCACAGATCGCCCCTCACGCCGGCCAACTCAGCGACCCGAGCGCCCAGAACGCGAATGACCGGCAAAAGCGATGAAGTACACCGATCTTCGTGATTTCGTCGGCAAGCTCGAAGGCATTGGGGAGCTGCGGCGGATTCGCGCCCCGATCTCGCCGGCGCTCGAAATGACCGAAATCTGCGACCGGGTGCTCCGCTCCGGGGGCCCGGCGCTGCTGTTCGAGAGTCCTACGGGCGCAACGATGCCGGTCCTGGGAAACCTCTTCGGCACGCCGCGGCGCGTGGCGATGGGAATGGGCGCCGACAGCGTCGCGGCCTTGCGCGATGTCGGAGAACTGCTCGCGGCGCTGAAGGAACCGGAACCGCCGACCGGACTCAAGGATGCGCTGGGCAAGGTGGCGATGCTCAAGGCGGCTCTCTGGGACATGGCGCCCAGGGTTGTCCGATCGGCCCCTTGTCAGCAGATCGTCTGGGAAGCAGGCGACCTCGATCTCGGGCGACTGCCGGTCCAGACCTGCTGGCCCGGCGACGCCGGCCCCCTGATCACGTGGGGGCTGGTCATTACGCGAGGTCCTCACAAGAAGCGGCAGAACCTCGGGATCTACCGGCAACAGGTCATCGGGCCCAACCGGCTCATCATGCGCTGGCTGGCGCACCGCGGCGGCGCACTCGACTTCCGTGACCACCGGTTGTCCCGGCCGGAAGAACCGTTCCCGATCGCGGTCGCCCTCGGCGCGGATCCGGCGACGATTCTCGGAGCCGTGACCCCGGTGCCCGACAGCCTGTCCGAGTACCAGTTCGCCGGCCTGCTGCGCGGCGGGCGGACCGAGCTCGTCCGGGGAATCGGCGTCGACCTGCAGGTGCCGGCGAGCGCCGAGATCGTGCTCGAGGGACACATCCGCCCCGACCCGGCCAACGCGGGCGGCGCGATCAGCGCCGCCAATGCCGGATACGAGACCGCGCTCGAAGGACCGTTCGGCGACCACACCGGGTACTACAACGAGGTCGAACGCTTTCCGGTGTTCACGGTCGAGCGGATCACCATGCGCCGCGACCCGATCTACCACTCGACGTACACCGGCAAGCCGCCCGACGAACCCGCCGTGCTCGGCATGGCGCTGAACGAGGTGTTCGTGCCGCTCCTGCGCCGCACGTTCCCGGAGATCG
>CAYLZU010000294.1:2347-4513 GCA_964388005.1 uncultured Burkholderiaceae bacterium | reverse complement strand
GCCGAGGCCCGCCGCGCCCGCGAGGCGCGCGAGCAGTCGTACCGCGAGCGGGCGCTGAAGCTCTATCCGTGGGTGTGCGGCCGTTGCGCCCGCACCTTCACGCACGAGAACCTGCGCCAGCTCACCGTGCACCACCGCGACGGCAACCACGACAACAATCCCGCCGACGGCAGCAACTGGGAGCTGCTGTGCATCTACTGTCATGAGAACGAGCATGCGCGAATGCTCGACAATGCGGGGCGGACGGCGGGCGGCGGCAACGAACCGGCGGTGCCGGCGACACACCAGCCGTTCGCGGCGCTGTCGGGCCTGCTGAAGAAGAGGTCGTAGCGGGGCGCCTGCCGGTACGATCCGGCGTGGCGCAAGGGCGGCGCCGGCCAATGCCCGGTCAACCAGGAGAGCCAGTGGCCAAACCCAACTATTCGTTCGAAAAGCGCCAGCGCGACCTGGCGAAGAAGAAGAAGAAGGAAGAGAAGCTGCAGAAGAAGGCGGCGAACAAGGAAGCGAAGGTGCAGGAGGGAGCGAGCTCCGAAGCGCCCGCGACGCCGGCCGAGGGCGGCGGCGAGGGCGGCAGCGACTGACGCCGCCGCCTTGCCGGCGGCCGGCTACAACCGCAGCTTCCCCTCGGCGACCAGCACCGCCGCGCCGCCGACGCGCACCGCGGTGACGGCGCCGCCGGCGCGGTCGAGTTCGAGGTGCAGCGTGCTCGGCCGCCCCATCTCGAGGCCCTGTTCGAGGACCACCGCCAGCGTGCCGTCGCGCGGCTCGCCGACGTGCGCCGCCACCCAGCCGGCGAACGATGCCGCCGCCGAGCCGGTGGCCGGATCCTCGGCCACTCCGAGGCCGGGCGCGAACATCCGCACCCGCCAGCGCAGGTCGGTCAGGCGCGCCACCGGATAGACCTTCTGCGTGTCGTAGCCGGCCAGCAGCTGGCGCCACACCGGCAGGTCGAGCCGGCAGCGCGCCAGCGCGCCAGCGTCCGCCACCGGCACGACCAGGAACGGCACGCCGCAGGACCAGCAGGCGCTGCCTGCGAGCACCTCGCCCGATGCGAGCGACAGCATCCGCGCCAGATCGGCTGCGGCCGGCGGCGGCGCTCCCTGCTCGGGCAGTCGAGCCGCGGTGAGCCGGCAGTGGGTGACGCGGCCGCCGTCGTCGCGAAAGATCGCCACCGGCACCGGGCCGACGCCTTCCTCGAACACGATCTCGTCTTCGTCGGCGCCGATCGCTCCGGTCGTCGCCAGCACGAACGCGGTGCCGATGGTCGGATGGCCGGCGAACGGCAGTTCGCCGCCAGGGGTGAAGATCCGCACCCTTGCGGCGTGCCGCGGATCGTCGGGCGGCAGCACGAACGTGGTCTCCGAATAGTTGAACTCGCGGGCGATGGCGAGCATCTGCGCCTCCGTGAGGCCGCGCGCATCGGGCAGCACCGCCAGCGGGTTGCCGCAGAAGACGCGGTCGGTGAACACGTCGCAGGTGTGGTAGCGGTACGGCGTCATCGGGAGATCCTTTCGCTGCGGCCGACGGCGATGGTGACGACCACGGCGATGGCGACCAGCCAGGTCAACGGCTCGACCTGCTCGCCGAAGAGCCACCCGGCAAAGGCGATGGTGAAGAACGCCTGCAGCAGCTGCACCTGGCCGACGCGGGCAATGCCGCCTGCGGCCAGGCCGTTGTACCAGGCGAAGAAGCCGGCGATCTGCGAGATCAGCGTGATGTAGGCAAACGCGCTCCAGGCGGCGGCGCTGGCGTGCATCGGCGTGGCGAGCGCGAGCCAGGCCGCCACCGGCAGTGTCAGCGGCAGCGCCAGCACAAGCGACCACAGGATGGTGTTGACGCCGCCCAGCGTCCGCGACAGCCGCCCGCCGGCGACATAACCGATGGCGCCGATGGCGACCGCCGCCAGCATCCACAGGTGGCCGTGGCCGATGGCGAGGCCGTCGCGCAGCGCGTAGCCGATCACCAGCGCCGAGCCGATCGCGGCGCAGGTCCAGAAGCGGGCGCGGTGCCGCTCGCCGAGCCACAGCGCCGCCAGCAGCGCGGTGGCGAACGGCAGCAGGCCGTTGATCACGGCGCCGTGATTGGCCGGCAGGGTGCGCATCGCCAGCGACGAGCACAGCGGAAAACCGACCACCACGCCGACGACGCAGCCCGCGAGCCAGCGCA
>CAYLZU010000294.1:751-2247 GCA_964388005.1 uncultured Burkholderiaceae bacterium | reverse complement strand
GGCGAAGGCCGTCGCCCAGGTTCGGCGCGTCGCCGACCTGCAGGGCCGCTTCTTACGTGATCGGCAGCGTCAGCACGCCGCCGGTGGCCGGCCGCGTCATCAGCTGCCGGTACCAGCGCTCGACGTTCGGCCGCGGCGCATGCGGCTGCGGCAGTCCGAACCAGCGATGCACCGCGGCGCCGGCGGCGATGTCGCCGACGGTGAATGCGTCGCCGGTCAGGTAGCGCCGGCCGGCGAGGTGATCGTCGAGGATCGTCATCAGCGCCTCGGTGGCGGCATTCGATGCCTCGATCAGCGCCGGCGCGCGGTGCTCCGGCGCGGTGCGGATCAACTGCATGAAGGCGTCGCGCATCGCCGGCGTCAGCTCGGTCGCCTGCCAGTCCATCCAGCGGTCGGCATCCGCCCGCCGGCGCGGGTCGGCGGGCCACAGCGAGCCTTCGCCGTGCTTCGCCGCCAGGTAGCGGACGATGGCGTTCGACTCCCACAGCACGAAGCCGTCGTCGTCGATCACCGGGATCTTGCCATTCGGGTTCATGCGCAGGTATTCCGGCGTGCGGTTGCCGCCGAAGGCGCCTCCGGCATCGATGCGTTCGAACGGCAGTTCGAGCTCGCGCGCGGTCCACACCACCTTCTGCACGTTGACCGAGCTCAGCCGTCCCCAGATCCGCAGTGTCATCGCCCCATCTCCTCCGCGATCAGTTGCCCCAGGATCGCCACGCCGCGGTCGATCGCTGCCGCCGGCACGGTGACGAAGCTCAGCCGCAGGGTGTCGTGGCGCGGGTCGGCGGCGAAAAACGGCGCTCCCGGCACGTACACCACGCCGCGTTCGATGGCGCGGTCGAGCAGGCGCAGCGTGTCGACCGCCGCCGGAACGGTCAACCACACGAACATGCCGCCGCTCGGTTCGCTCCAGCGCACGCCAGAGGGCATGTGGGCGCGCAGGGCGGCGAACATCGCCTGCGCCTGCGCCGCGTACAGCGCCCGCACGCGCGGCAACTGTTCTTCGAGCAGCCCCGCCTCGAGCACGCGCGCGGCGGCCTGCTGCGTCAGCGTCGCCGTGTGCAGGTCGGTGGCCTGCTTCATCCGCGCCAGCAGGTCGATTGCCGTCCTCGGGCCGACCACGTAGCCGAGGCGCAGCCCCGGCGCCAGCACCTTGGAGAACGAACAGACGCGCAGCGTCCGCTCCGGCGCGAACACGCGCAGGCTCGGCGGTGGCGCCGTCTCGTACCACAGCTCGCCGTAGGGATCGTCCTCGACCAGCCACAGGTCGTGGCGGCGCGCCAGTTGCGCCAGTGCGCCGCGACGTTCGACGTTCAGCGTCAGTCCGGTCGGGTTCTGGAAGTTCGGCATCACGTAGGCGAGCCGGCTGCCGGCGACGAGGCGGTCGTCGATCGCCGACGGCAGCAGCCCGGCATCGTCGGCGGGCAGAGGCCGCGGCGACGGGCCGAACGGCGCGAACGCCTGCAGCGCGCCGCGATAGGTGGGCGACTCGACCA
>CAYLZU010000294.1:0-741 GCA_964388005.1 uncultured Burkholderiaceae bacterium | reverse complement strand
CGGCGCATCTTCCTCGACCATCGCCTTGCCGATCAGGTCGAGCGCCTGCTGCGAGCCGGAGACGACCAGCACCTGCTCCGGATCGGTCGGCACGCCCCGCGCGGTCTCGCGGGCGGCGATCCACGCCCGCAGAGGCGGATGGCCTTCGGTGCTGCTGTACTGCAGCGCGCTCGATGCGGCGTCGGCGAACACGGCGTCGAAGGCGGCGCGCAGCGCATCCACCGGGAACGACTGCGGCGCCGGCAGGCCGCCGGCGAGCGAGATCATGCCCGGCCGCTGCGTCACCTTGAGGATCTCGCGCACCAGCGAGCCCTGCACGCGGGCGGCGCGGGCGGCGGCGGGAATGGCGGTCAGCGGCGGCATCGGCGCGTTCATCGTGGCTCCTGGGCTTCGCCGCCTTCCGGGCCGTAGAACACGACCCAGGTGCGGAAGTCGGGCGTGTAGTCGACGAAGCGGTGCGGCGCGCCGGCGGGAACGGACAGCACGTCGTGCGGCGCGAAGGCGACCCGCTCGCCTTCGCGCTCGAAGGTGCCGCTGCCGCTCACGACCACGTAGACCTCGTCGCGCGTGTGCGGCTGCTGCGTGTCCACCGGGCCGGGGTCGTACAGCTCGACCAGCAGCGAGCCGTGCCGCAGGCCGACGGCGAAGCGCTCGCCCCGCGGCCAGCGTTCGGTCGCAGGGCCGGGGATGCGCGATGCGAGTTCGTCGACGGTGAGCCGCAGCGGTGTCATGTCCGTGTCC
>CAYLZU010000293.1:0-4523 GCA_964388005.1 uncultured Burkholderiaceae bacterium | reverse complement strand
CCGCCCGTTTCGCGCAGCCGGCCGGCGGCGCGAGCGTCGCCCAGTTCGCCGGCAAACAGCGCCGCGCTGTAAAACGAGAACGCCATGATTGGCGAAGGAAAACGAATCTTCTCGGCGATCGGGACGATGGTTTCGTTTTCCAGCACCCTGGCGAGCACCTCGCGTGGCCGCCCAGCCAGGTACAGCGACCATGCGGCCCCTTCGCGACTGGCGGCCAGGTTGTTCCAGGCGATGGCGTTCGAGGGGTCGACCTTGACCAGGGTCGACCAGTCCTGGCTCGCGGCCTCGAACAAAGCGTCCGCGTCGCCGCGCCGGAATTCGTTGGCGGCGATTTCCGCAAGTCCGCTACTCACGAGCCCGCGCGCACGCAACGCCGTCATGTGCGTCGGGTGGCGGTCCAGCACGCGGGTCGCCGCATCGCGGCCCTCGTCGCCGACGCGCCTCGCTTCGTCGTTGCGGCCGAGTTGCACCAACGCCTCGATCAGCCACGACGTCGATTGGCCGAAGCGCGCCATGGCGTCGGCATCGGTCGTCAGCCCGTCGATGCTGCGGTAAGTGGCGAGCGAGTTTTCGAGCGTCGCCACCGCGTCCTCGTACCGATTGGCCCGCAACTGCACGAAACCGAGAGTGTTCAGCACGGTGCCATAGGCGCGGCGGGCAGTGATTGACGAACCTTCCTGCCGTGCCATCGGCCCCAGCACCTCGGCGGCCCGCGCTGCCGGCGGCAGCGCGGCCGAGTCGCGGCCGCTGCTGTCCTGCGCCAGCGCCTGCGCCGACAGCCCGAGCGCGAGGCCGATCGCGGTGATCTCGGAGCTGTCGCCCTGCTGCCGCAGGCGGTCGAGCGTCTGCACCGCGTCGGTCAACACCTGCCGCGCCTGCTGCACGTTGCCCTGCACGCGCAGCACGGTCCCGTAGCGCACGAGGGCCAGCGCCCGGTTGCGATCGGTCTCGTCGCTGCGCAGTTCGCGCGGCAGCGCCTCGTAGTAGCCGATCGCCCGCCGCGCCAGTTCGGCGACGATGTCGAGCCTTCCGACCGGCTCCAGTTCGCGGTGAAAATCGTCGAGGAGGAAGACGATCAGCCGCTCGGCCTCGCCGCGCGCCTGCTCGGCCAGCTCGCGCGTCTTCTCGGCCGCCAGTTCCGCCTTGTGCGCCCGTTCTGCGCTGATGTAGCCGTACACCCCGGCGGCCACCGCCGCCACCGCCAGCACCGCACAGCCGGCGGCGATCTGCCGCGCCCGCACCAGCGCCCGCCGCGTAGCCTCCTCACGTGCCCGTTGCTCGGCGAGCTGGCGCTCCGCCGCCTCCTGCGCCTCGCGCGCGTGGCGCAGCTCGCGGCTGGCGCGCACGACATTGCACAGCACGTCGTGCGTCAGCTCGACGCGGCGCACGTCGAGCCGCTCCTCGATGCGCAACAGCCTGCGGTCGACCAGCTGCGCCAGCGCGTTGGCGGCGGCGCCGGCCTCCGCAAAGGCCTTGCGCACCCGCTCCTCGGCGATGTTCTCGCGGAAGCCCGACTCGGTGAGCAGTTCCTCCTCGATGAACAGGCGCACCGCCGCCGGCTGGTCGGCCAGCGCCCGCTCGTAGAACTCGGCAAGGATGCCGGCGTGCGAGCCGGCCAGCAGATCGACCGAGATCTCGCTGCGGCCCTGGGCGATGCGGGCGTTGTTCAGTTCTCGGCAGATCAGGCTCAACAGCGACGGCTCGACCTCGGCGTTGGCCAGCTCCGAGCCGCCGGCGACGAAACGCACGATCGCCTCGGCCACGTCGCGCGAGACCAGGCTGCCGCCGGGCTTGAGCACCGCGTCGAGCGCCTGGGCGCCGGTCATCCGCGCCACCCGCATGCGATTCTGCGTGATGCTCGGCATCGCGCCCTTCAGCCCCTCGGCATGCGCCAGGTAGTCCTCGCGCAGCGCGATCAGGATCCGGTAGTCGCTGCGCGCGAAGTCGAAGCGCTCGACCGCGGCGTCGTCCTCGTCCAGCCGCGCCTCGAGCGCCTTCGGCGGCCGGTTCTCGACCAGGTCGGCGAGGTCGGCGATGAACTGCGCGGCGCGCTGGCGGCCGAAGTCGTCCGTCTGCGCCAGCGTGAAGATCTCCTCGAACTGGTCGAAGATCAGCAGCGGCGTCAGCGTGCGGCCGGCGGCATCGCGCAGCACGTCGTCGCGGTGGTGCAGGAACTCCCACAGCGACTCGCCTTCGGCGGCGACGCCGCTCTGCGTCCAGGTGCCGGAGGCGAGCGTCTCGCGGTAAATGGCCTGCTTGATCTGCTCCGACGGCGGCGGCGAGTCGCGGCCGTAGTCGATGCGCACGTACACCGGGCAGTAGCCCTCGGGGCGCAGCCTCGGCACCAGCCCGGCGCGCAGCATCGAGGTCTTGCCCAGCCCGGACTGGCCGAACAGCACGGTGAGCAGCTTGCGCTGAACGCGGCGGGCGAGCTCGGCGACCTCCTCCTCGCGGCCGTAGAAATAGCCGCGGGTTTCCTCGGTGAACGAGGCCAGCCCGAGCCAGGGGTGTTGCGTGTCGACCGCCGGATCCCGCATCGGCGCATCTTTGCACAGCCGTGGCGCGTTGGGCAGGGTCACGAGGATGTTTGACCGCCTTGGCGTCTTCGCGCAAACTGCCGCGCCATGTCCGCGATGCGCGCCCAATGAATCAGCTGCTCGAAGAGCGCCCGCCGGCGATGCTGGACGACGACGCCTGGGACGACCTGCTCGAATACATCGAGGACCGGCGGGTGATCCCGATCGTCGGGCCGGAACTGCTCGAGGTCGCCACCGACAGCGGGCCGCGGCTGCTGTACGACTGGCTGGCCGAGAAGCTGGCCGTGAAGCTCGGCGTCGACACCGCTTTGCTGCCGCCCGCGTTCACGCTCAACGATGTCGTCTGCTGGTTCCTGGCGGCGCGCGGCCGCCGCGAAGAGGCCTACACACGGCTGCGCGGCGTGCTGCGCGAGGCCAGCTTCGCGCCGCCGCGGGCGCTGCTGCAGCTGGCGCAGATCACCGACTTCGACCTGTACGTGACCACGACCTTCGACCCGCTGCTCGAGCAGGCGATCAATGCCGAGCGCTTCGGCGGCGCCGCGTCGGCCGAGGTCGTTGCCTATGCGCCGAACCGCGTCAACGACCTTCCCGCCGAGCGCGAGCGGCTGACGAAGCCGGTCGTCTATCACCTGCTCGGCCGGGTGTCGGCGTCGCCGACCTATGTCATCTCCGACGAGGATCTGCTCGAGTTCATCTGCGGCCTGCAGAGCGAGCACCTGGCGCCGGAGCGGCTGTTCCACGAGCTGGAGCACAACCACCTGCTGCTGATCGGCGGCAACTTCACCAACTGGCTGGCGCGCCTGTTCCTGCGCATGGCCAAGCGGCGGCGGCTGTCCGACCCGCGCGACGTCGGCGAGGTGCTCGCCGACGGCCACAGCTCGACCGACCGCCGGCTGATGTCGTTCCTGCAGCAGGTGAGCCTGCGCACCCGCGTCTACTCCGGCGCGGCGCAGTTCGTCGACGAGCTGCATCGCCGCTGGAGCGCGCGCGCGGCGCGGCGGCCGCAGCCGGCGGGGCGAGCCGCGGCCGGCGAGCGGCGGCTGGCGACGGTGCTCTTCTGCGACATCGTCGGCTCGACCGATCTCATTGCACGCCTCGGCGACCGGGCCTGGCGCGAACTGCAGCAGCGCTTCTTCACCATGGCGCGCGCGCAGCTGGCGGCGCACCGCGGCCACGAGGTCGACACCGCGGGCGACGGCCTGTTCGCCACCTTCGACGGCCCGGCCCGCGCGGTGTCCTGCGCGCTGGCGCTGGCGCGCGAGGCGCAGACCCTGGGCATCGAGATCCGCGCCGGCCTGCACACGGGCGAAATCGAGACCAGCGGCGACAAGGCGGCCGGTATCGCGGTGCACATCGGCGCGCGGGTGATGAGCAACGCCGGCGCCGGAGAGGTGCTGGTGTCGGGAACAGTGAGGGACCTGACGGCCGGCGCCGGCCTCGCCTTCGAGCCCCGCGGCGTGCATGCGCTGAAGGGCGTGCCGGGAGAGTGGCTGTTGTATCGGGCGCTGGCCGACTGAAGGCGATCCGATCGAACCACCGCCCGCGGCTCAGAAACCGCGCGAGCGGGCCCACGGATGGACAGCCCGGGGGGCTGCCGCGGAGCCCCGTTGAAGAAGCGCAGGCCGTTCAGCGGCCAGAGGTCGCGGCCCGTTTGGCCCCGTTCGGCGCGGCGGCAGCGCCGCGTTTCCGCACCGGCCTTACCTTGGACGGCGGCGTTTCGGCGCCTGCCGGCAGGGTGTCTGCCTTCGTCGTGGCGGACTTCGACGCCGGCCGCCTGCCAGCCGCGGCACGCTTGCCGGCCGATGCCCGCGCCGCCGCCTGCTTCGCCCGCGCCGCCAGCGCCAGTTCGCGCACGCGCGCGATGTCGTCGTCGGAAAACGGCCCGTTGACGCCGGAGATCGCCGCCAGCTTCATCCCGTGCTTCAGGCCCATCTTGTAGATCTCGCGCACCTTCTCCCACTCGATGGCGCGGCCGACGGTGAAGTT
>CAYLZU010000292.1:3797-4525 GCA_964388005.1 uncultured Burkholderiaceae bacterium | reverse complement strand
TCACCGTGCGCCGCCCTGCCGCCCGCGCCCGGGCGAAGCAACGACGGCAGCCGCGGCGCTCGATCCGCGCGCCATCACCGCTCTGCCCGACCCATGCGCCATCACCGCCCCCGCCGCCCGCGCGCCGCCGCCACCCTGCTCGCCCGTCGCGCCGCGGCCGTCATGACGCGGCGCTGCCGGCCACCGCAGGCTCGGTCGCGCTGGCCGCCTTCGCGCACAGCCGCGCCCATTGCTCGTCGACCTCGGCCTGCAGCGCGTCGATCTGCGCCGGCGTCAGGTGCCGGTAGCGCCGCTGCATCGCCAGATACTCGGCCACCGGCCGCGTGCGCGCGGTGTGGTTCAGCCGCCAGGTGCGGCCGTCCTCGACCTCGTACAGCGGAAAGGCGCCGCACTCGACCGCGCAGCGCGCAACAGCAAGCCCCAGGTCGTCGTCCACGCCCCAGCCGTCGAGGCAGGGGATCAGCAGCGTGATGATCCGCGTGCCGCGCATCGCCTTCGCCTTCTTCACCTTGGCGAGCAGATCGGGCAGGAACGCCACGTTCGCCGTGGCGACGTATGGCACCTCGTGCGCGGCCATGATCTCGGTTAGGTTCTTCTTGCGCGAAGTCTTGCCGGCCGGCGTGGAGCCGGTGCTGGCGTAGTGCGGAGTCGAGGACGACTTCTGCGCCCCGGTGTTCATGTAGCCCTCGTTGTCGAGGCAGAAGTAGATGAAGTCCTCGTTGCGCTCG
>CAYLZU010000292.1:0-3787 GCA_964388005.1 uncultured Burkholderiaceae bacterium | reverse complement strand
AAGCCGATGTCGTAGGTGCCGCCGTCGCCGGCGAGCACGATCACCTGCGTGTCGTGCCTGCCCTGCGCGTTCAGCGCCCGCCGCAGGCCGCTGGCGGCGGCCGCGCTCGCCTCCAGCGTCGGCTGGTAGACGGGGATCTTCAGCGAGCTGTACGGCTGCGGCCCGGCGATGATCGCCATGCACGAGGGCGGGATCACCGCCATCGTGTCCGGCCCCATCGCGGCGAGCACGTGCCGCACCGACAGGGCGTCGATGCAGCCCGGGCAGGCGGCATGTCCCGAGCACAGCATCTCGTCGCTGCGCAGTTCGATTCTCCGCATCGCCATCACCTCGCGCAGACCGGGTGCCGCCCTGCGGCGTGCCGGGCGCTCGCGCGCGGTCCACGCCTCGGATTCATCGCACCCAGACCGACTCGGGCACCGGCTCGCTCGCCCGCGCCTGCCGCACGAAGGCGGCGATCCGCTCCGGCGGCACATTGACGCCGCCAACGCCGGCCAGAACCCCGTGCAGGCGCGGCGCTTCGGCCAGGCCGTACAGGGCCGCCTTCAGTTCCTGGTGCAGCACGCCGCCGGCGCCGGGCGAGTGGTTGCGGTCGAGCACGATCACCTCCGGCACGCCGGACAGCCGCGCGCGCAGCGCGGCCACCGGCAGCGGCCGGAACAGCCGCACCTTCAGCAGGCCCACCGCGTCGCCCGCCGCCCGCATCGCATCGACCGCCTCGCGTACGGTGCCGCACAGGCTGCCCAGGGTGACGATCACCGTGCGCGCGCCGTCGCAGCGGTAGCTCTCCAGCGCGCCGCCCCAGGCGCGGCCGGTGCGCGCGGCCCAGTCGGCATCGACGTCGTCGGCCAAGCGCGGCACCCGCGCCATCGCCGCTTCCATCTCCTGCCGGTGACGGTAGAACATCTCCTGCGTGACCACGTTGCCCCACGACTCGACCTTCCCCGTGTCGAGCCGGTGCGGCGGCGCGTACGGCGGCAGGAACGCGTCCACCAGCTCCTGCGCCGGGATCGACACCGGTTCCAGCGCATGCGAGACGTAGAAGGCGTCGTGGCTGACCATCGCCGGCAGCAGGACGGTCTCGGCGATGCGGAAGGCCTGGATCGTGGTGTCGAGCGATTCCTGCGCGCTTTCGGAGTAGAACTGGATCCAGCCGGTGTCCCGCTGCGCCAGGCTGTCGGTCGCATCGGGCCAGAAGGCCCACGGCGAGGCCACCGTGCGGTTGATGTTGGCCATCACGATCGGGGCGCGCGCGCCGGCCGCGTAGTGCAGCAGCTCGTGCATCAGCAGCAGCCCCTGCGAGGCGGTGGCGGTGAACACGCGGCTGCCCGCCAGCGAGGCCGGGATGCACGCCGCCATCACCGAGTGCTCCGACTCCGGCGTGATCACCTCGGCGTCGAATTCGCCCGCGGCCTGGAACTCGGTGAGCTTCTCCATCACCGGCGTCTGCGGCGTGATCGGGTACACCGGCACCACCTGCGGCCGGGCGAGCTTCGCCGCCCAGGCGAGCGCGTGGTTGCCGGTCAGCAGCACCGCTGCCCGCGCGCTGTCCCGTTCTGCCGCGGTCAGCTCATCGCGCGCGTTCACCTTGCCTCCTCGACCATCTTCATCGAGCCGGTCGGGCATTCCTTCACGCACAGTCCGCAGCCCTTGCAGTAGTCGCCGAGCACCACGTAGCCGGCGCCGTCGCGCCTGACCGCCAGATCGGGGCAGACGTTGACGCAGTTGTCGCACAGCACGCAGGTGCCGCAGGAGAAGCAGCGCTCGCTCTCCCGCAGGGCGGTGTCGAGGTCGAGCCCGAGCTGCACCTCGGCATTGCCCGCCAGCCGCTCAACCGGCGCCAGCCGCGCCGCCGCCGCGCGCGGCTGCCGCGGGTAGTAGGCAGTGGCGATTGACGCCAGCGGCACGATCGTCTCGGCTCCCTCCGCGGGCGCCGTTTCGCCGCGCAGCGCGCGATCGATCTGCCAGGCCGCGCGCTTGCCCATGCCGACCGCCTCAGTCACGAAGCGCGCCTGACTGGCGAGATCGCCGCCGGCATAGACGCACTCAGCGCTGGTGGCCTGCCGGGCGTCGACGCGCAGCAGGTTGCCGTCGCTTGCAAGCGCCGCGAACGGCGACAGGTCCGGGTCCTGGCCGATCGACACCACGATCGCATCGGCGAGCAGCGCGAAGTCGCTGTCGGGCAGCGGCGTCACCGTGAACTGGCCGCGCTGCGCGCCGGGCTCGAACGTCACCCGCACCAGCTCCAGGCGAACGCCGTCGGCCAGCGCCCGCGCCGACCTCAGCATGCCGCCCGTCAGCAGCACGATGCCTTCTTCGAGCGCCTCGTCGATCTCCTCTCGCTGCGCCGGCAGCTGTCTCGCGCTTTCGAGGGCGACGACGGTCACCTCGTGGCCGGCGCGGCGGGCGCTGCGGGCGGCATCGAAGGCGGCGCTGCCGCCGCCGATCACCACCCCGCGGCGGCCGAGCGCGGGCGGCCGGCCGCTGCTCGCCCGCGCCAGGTACTCGGCGCCGTCGATCGCCCACGGCTGCGCGTAGTCCAGCTGCGGCAGCCGCTTCTGCCGCCGCGCGCCGGTGGCCAGATAGACGGCGTCGAACTCGCGGCGAAGCTGCTCCAGGTCTGGCGCGCCGGCCAGCGGCTCGTTGCAGCGGACCTCGACGCCGAGGGCGACGATGCGCGCGATCTCGCCGTCGAGCACCGCTCGCGCCAGCCGGTACGGCGGGATGCCGTAGCGCATCAGGCCGCCAAGCGAAGGCTGCGCTTCGAGCAGCGTCACCGCGTAGCCGCGCCGTCGCAGGTGATAGGCGGCCGACAGCCCCGACGGCCCGCCGCCGACCACCGCGATCCGCTCGCGCCGCTGCTGCGCCGGCGGCGCGAAGGTCCAGCCTTCGGCGAGCGCCAGGTCGCCGACGAAGCGCTCCAGCTTGCAGATCGAGATCGCCTCGTCGAAACCGGCGCGGTTGCAGGCCGACTCGCAGGGGTGGTGGCAGATGCGGCCGGCGATCGCCGGGAACGGGTTGTGCCGCGTCAGCACGTCCCAGGCGCGGCGAAAGTCGCGCGAGCGGGCCAGCCCGATCCACTCGGCGATGTCGCCAGCGACCGGGCAAGCGGCGTGGCACGGCGACGGGGCGCGGATGTGCTGCGGCAACGCCGCCCGCCAGGAGCCGGTCTTGAAGACCTCCGTGCTGCCGGTGGTCCAGATGGGAGGAACCGGGCCGTTCATGCCGCAACCTTGCGCAGCAGCGCGTCGACCCACGCGTAGCCGTCCTCGCAGGCGGCGAGGTTCTCGGCGGTGAGCTTCGGCGCCTCGTCGGCCAGCGTGCGGGCCAGCACGTCGAAGGCCGGCGCCTCGATCGCGCGCGCAAGCGCGCCGAGCAGCGCCGAGTTGACGATCCGCCCCAGCCCGCGCCGGCGCGAGATGCCGATGCCGTCGACCGGGATCACCCGCCGCCCGGCAGCCACCTCGGCGAAGTGCTCCGGCGCCTGCGCCGAGTTGACGACCACCAGCGCTCCGGGCCGCGACCAGCCGAGCAGCCGCGCGTCGAGCAGCGTGGCGTCGAAGCAGAGGATGGCGTCGGCCTGCTCGATGTCGCAGCGCAGCCGGATCGGCCGGTCGTCGACGCGGATGAAGGAGTTGACCGGCGTGCCGCGGCGGGCGCCGCCGTAGGAGGAAAACGCCTGCACCTGGCGGCCGGCGGCGAAGAACGCCATCGCCAGCAGGTTTCCCGCTGTCTGCGCGCCCTGCCCGCCCCGCCCCTGGATGACGATCTGCAGCAAGCGTGTCTC
>CAYLZU010000291.1:0-4529 GCA_964388005.1 uncultured Burkholderiaceae bacterium | reverse complement strand
CGGCAGGTTCAGGCGGAGGTCAATGTCGGCACCAGCCTGGCACAGTCGATGCAGAACACGGGCGTCTTCCCGAGCATGGCAGTGCAGATGACGGGCATCGGCGAAGAGTCGGGCGCTCTTGACTCCATGCTGTCGAAGGTCGCCGACTACTACGAGCGCGAGGTCGACGAGACTGTCGATGCGCTGGCGAGCCTGATCGAGCCGATCATCATGGTCGTGCTCGGCGTCATCGTCGGCGGCATCGTAGTCGCCATCTATCTGCCGATCTTCAAGCTCGGCCAGGTGATCTGATGCCTGCGGTGCGGTCCATGCACGTCGACCGCGCCCCATGGTACGCACGCTGACTGCTTGACGGCCGACCTCGTCTTTGCGGTCTGCGCCGGCGTGTTCGGGCTGGCGATCGGCTCGTTCCTGAACGTCGTCATCTACCGTCTGCCAAAGATGATGCAGGCGGACTGGCACGCCCAGTGCGCCGAGCTCGACGGCCGTTCGCTCGAGGCGCAACCGAGCTTCAACCTGCTCGTACCGGGGTCGCACTGTCCGTCCTGCAAGGCGCCGCTGCGGATCCGCGACAACCTGCCGCTGCTGTCTTACTTCGTCGCACGCGGCAAGTGTGCCCACTGCGGCGCCGCCATCTCGGCCCGCTACCCGGTCGTCGAGGCACTGACGGCCGTGCTCTCGGTCTGGGTGGCCTGGCACTTCGGCTTCGGCCTGGCGGGTCTCGCGGCGCTCGCGTTCGTCTTCGTTCTGATCGCCCTGACCTTCATCGACGCCGACACGACACTGCTGCCTGACAGCCTGACGCTGCCCCTGCTCTGGGCAGGGCTGCTGCTGAACACCGGCGCCACCTTCGTGCCGCTGCGCGAGGCCGTGATCGGCGCTGCCGCCGGCTACCTGATCCTGTGGACGATCTACTGGCTCTTCAAGCTGGCGACCGGCAAGGAGGGAATGGGATACGGCGACTTCAAGCTGCTCGCCGCCCTCGGCGCCTGGTTCGGATGGAAGATGCTGCTGCCCATCCTGCTGCTGTCCTCCGTGGTCGGCGCCGTCGTGGGCATCGCCCTTCTGATCCTCGCGCGCCGCGGGCGCGAGATACCGATCCCGTTTGGACCTTACCTTGCGGCGGCGGGATTCATAGCGCTCATTTATGGCGACGACATCGTTCGCCGCTTCGTCCCCTTCTGAGCGACGCGCCTTCACGGTCGGGCTGACCGGCGGCATCGGCAGCGGCAAGTCGGCCGCGGCGAGCTGCTTCGCCGTTCTCGGCCCGGAGATCGTCGACAGCGACGAGATCGCTCGATCCCTGACGGCAGCAGGAGGGGCGGCAATCGCCGAAATCGCCGACGCCTTCGGCGCCGAGTTCATCACTGCCGACGGCGCGCTTGATCGGGCGAGAATGCGCGCTCTGGTCTTCAGCGACCCAGTGGCCAGAGCCCGGCTCGAGGCAATCCTTCACCCTCGGATCCGCGAACGGACCGAGGCGGCCGCAGTCATGTCGGCCGGTCGCGCACCGTATGTCATCCTCGTCGTGCCGCTGCTGGTCGAAAGCGGATCCTGGCGGTCCCGCGTCGACCGCCTGCTGGTGATCGACTGTTCGACCGCGACGCAGGAAGCGAGGGTCGGCGCCCGCAGCGGGCTCGATGTCCGGATGGCGCGCGCGATCATTGCCCAGCAGGCAACGCGCAGCGAGCGTCTCGACGCCGCTGACGACGTCCTGGTCAATGAAGGGCGACTGACCGATCTCGCGCCGCGCGTCGCGCGGCTGCATCGCCGCTATCGCCGCCTTGCATCGGCCGCCCCGCGGGGCCTGTGATATTTTCGCGCATGGCCAGCGGTCGAGACGGCGTGATCCTGTACGAGTATCCGTTCACCGAGCGCGTGCGTTCGCTGCTGCGCCTCGAGGATCTGTTCGACAAGCTCGCGTTCTTCATCGGTCAGGAACACCCGCACTGCCACCACGCAGCGCTGATGGCGCTGTTCGAGATCCTCGAGGTCACCTCCCGTACCGACCTGAAGGGCGATCTGCTGCAGGAACTCGAACGGCAGCGCCAGGCCCTGCAGTCGCTTCGCAACAACCCCCAGGTCGAGCAAGCCGCGCTTGCGGGCGTGCTGGCTGACATCGAACAGTCGCAGCAGTCGCTGAACTCCGCCGCCGGCAAGGCCGGCCAGCACCTGCGCGACAACGAGTGGCTGAACAGCATCCGCAGCCGCGCCAGCATCCCGGGAGGAACCTGCGAGTTCGACCTGCCCTCCTACCATGCGTGGCTGATGCGCGACGCCGCGGGCCGCCGCGCGGATCTGTCTGCCTGGGTGCAGCCGCTGCACCGCTTCAGCGCAGCGCTGGGAATCGTTCTTCGCCTGCTGCGGGAGAGCGCTTCTCCCACGCGGCAGGTCGCAACGCAGGGCGCGTACCAGCAGACGCTGCAGGGCCGAAGCTATGCACTGCTTCAGGTTCGCGTCGCGCTCGACTCCGAGGCCATTCCCGAGATCAGTGCCAACCGCTACATGCTGTGGATCCGGTTCACGGCCTCCGACGGCGACTTGAGGCCGCGAGCGATCGATCGAGACATCGGCTTCGGTCTGGCGCTATGTGCAATCTGAAGCGGCAGCTGACGGTAGCCTGCCCGACATGCCGCGCCGAGGTCCCATGGGCGGAGGTGAGTCCATGGCGTCCGTTTTGCAGCGCTCGCTGCAGGGGAGTCGACCTCGGCGACTGGGCCAGCGACCGCTTCGTCATCGCCGGCGAAAGCATCGCCGATTCGGCTGGCGCGTCGCCGACGATGACTGGTCCGAAGCCCGACTGAAGCCGGCGCTGCCGAGCCCTTCGGCTCTCGGTCAGTCCGTCGAATCCCTGTCGGCCCGGTGCAGTGCAATCCAGCGGACTGCGGCACCAGCGGCGTCAGTCGCGAGGCGGGTCGGCGGGTGCCGTTTCGGCACGTACGCGGGCAGCGGCCCCGGCGAAACTCTCAGGCGCTCCGCCAGCCTCATCGATGACACCAAGACGAAATCGCAGGCTTCGAGCCAAGCGCGCAGGAGATCGTGTTCCGATTCCACCCAGGCACCCTTCCAGCGCTTGGCGGTGATGCCGAGCGCAGCCGACTCCGTTGCCTGGCCAACGATCCCGGCCGCAGGTGCCGCATCGAGCCGATCCGACCCATCCCGGATCGCTGCCGAATCCGATTCGCCGGACGAGCCGCCGCCGAGACAACAGCCGTCCGCATCGACGATCAAGCGCGACCCTGACTCCGGCGCCGCCCCGGGGCCGACACCGGATGGAGTCGCCGCCGATGTCTTCTGCGTCGCTCCGACCAGGATCGATCGCGGCAGCAGCAGCCACCGCAACGGCTGGATGGCGGCCGGCAACAGCGGCTGCGGTAGCTCCCTGGTCGGGTCGACGAAACGCAGGCGCTGGCCTTCGCGCGGATGCGGCGCGCCCCGCCACCTGCGGACAATCCGAAACTGCAACTCGACACGAGCGTGCGGGTAGTCGTACTCGAACGTCAACCACGGCACCGACCCTGCGATCTCGATGCCGAGTTCCTCGCGCAGTTCGCGCTCGAGGGCGTGACAGACGCGCTCGCCCTCCTCGATCTTGCCGCCTGGAAACTCCCAGTAGCCGGCATACGGTTTGCCATGGGGCCGATCGGCGAGCAGCACATGACCGTCGTCTCTCACCAGCACGCCGACGGCGACGTGCGTGAGTCCGCGCCGCGGCGGCGCCGTCACCGCTCGCCGCCGATGCCGAGCTTGCCTGCGTAGTCGCGCGCGAACTGCAGCGCAACCCGGCCGGAACGCGAACCGCGCTGAAGCGCGAACTGCAGCGCCTCAGCCCGCGCCCCGCCCACGAGGTGCGGCGCGACGCCGAAGCGACCGAGCCAGTGGGCGACGATGTCGAGGTAGTCTTCCTGGCGAAACGGATAGAACGACAGCCACAGCCCAAAGCGCTCCGAGAGCGAGATCTTCTCCTCCACCGACTCCCCCGGATGGATCTCGCCGTCCTCTTGGTACCGGGCATCGAGGTTTTCGCGCATGTACTCGGGCATCAGATGGCGGCGGTTGGAGGTGGCGTAAATGAGCAGATTGTCGCTCGGCGCGGCGACCGAGCCGTCGAGGGCGGCCTTCAGCGCCTTGTAGGACGACTCACCCTCCTCGAACGACAGGTCGTCGCAGAAGAGGATGAACCGCTCCGGTCGCGACGCCACGAGCGCGACGATGTCGGGAAGGTCGGCGAGGTCGTTCTTGTCGACCTCGATCAGCCTCAGCCCTTCGGCGTGGAACCTCGACAGGCAGGCACGGATCAGCGATGTCTTGCCGGTGCCGCGGGCACCGGTCAGCAGCACGTTATTCGCCGGCAGGCCGCGCACGAACTGCTCGGTGTTGCGCAGGACCGCGGCGCGTTGATCGTCGACGTGCTGCAGATCCTCGGGAGCAATCCTCGCCACGCGGTGCACCGGCTCGAGGTGGCCGACGGCCGAACCGAGGTAGTGCCGCCTGCGCCACCTGAAGGCCGGCGCGGTCCAGTCGACGTC
>CAYLZU010000290.1:0-4571 GCA_964388005.1 uncultured Burkholderiaceae bacterium | reverse complement strand
AGTCGAAGACGGCGGTCGGATTCACGATCGGTCCCCTGGTGCAATGAGTGGGTGGCGGGTCAACGCTGCCGCTGTCGCGCGGCCTTCAGCGTAGCGGAGCCGGCCGCGGCGCCCAGGCGCTTTCGGCTGCGGCATTGCTCGAGGAACTCGCCGATGATCGGGCCGCCGCGGGCCGACGCCAACGGCCGTCAGCGTCACCGTCGTGGGCCGCGTCGGTGGCGGCGAGCCTGCGCCGTCGGCTGTCGCCGCGCCCTCTATAGGCTGCCGCTCCACAGCTGGCTCGTCTGCCACATCAGGTCGGCGAGCGATTCGCTGCGCCTGAAGTGGCCGCGCATCCAGGCCGCGTCGTTGGCGCGCTCGGCCGCCCAGCCCTCGACCAGCCGCATGGCCGCGCCCGACTCGAGTTCCTCGGCATGCACCGACAGCGACCGCACCGTGGCGACGATGTCCTCGTGCAGCGGCCGGTGCTCGTGCGTCGAAGGATCGATCATCAGCCCCTCGAGGCCGAAGCGGCAGGCCTGGAAGCGGTTGTAGGTGTAGGCGAGGTACATGTCCTCGTGGATCGCCACCGGCCGCTCGATGAGCAGGTAGCGGGCCAGCGCCTGCACGTAGGCGGCCAGCGCCGCCGCCTTGTCGACCGTCAGCGGCGTGTCGAACACCCGCACCTCGATCGTGCCGAACTCGGGCTTGGGCCGGATATCCCAGTAGAAGTCCTTCATGCTTTCGACCACGCGCGCCGCCCGCATCTTCTCGAAGTAGGCGACGAAGTCGTCCCAGCGGTCGACCACCGGCGCCCGGCCCGACAGCGGGAACGCGTACACCGCGTTCAGCCGCGACGAATCGAACGAGGTATCGGTGCCCTGGTGATACGGCGACGAAGCGGCGAGAGCGATGAAGTGCGGGATGTAGCGGCTCATCGCGTGCGTCAGGTACATCGCCGTGTCGCCGTTGGGGCAGCCGATGTGCACGTGCTGGCCGAAGATCGTGAACTGCTTGGCCAGGTAGCCGTACAGGGCGCTGATCTGGCGGAAGCGCGGCTTGTCGAAGATCTGCCGCTCGTTCCAGCGCTGGAACGGATGCGCGCCGCCGCCGGCCACCAGCAGGTTGAGCTTCTCCGCCGCCGCCACCAGCGCGTCGCGGATCGCCCGCAGTTCGGCCAGCGCCGTGTCGTAGCGCTCGTGGATGCCGGTCGAGATCTCGACCATGCTCTCGGTGATCTCCGGCTTGATCTCGCCGGGGTGGCCGGTGCGCTCGACGATGCGGATCAGGTCGGCGGCGCCGACGGTGAGGTCGCAGTCGCGCCGGTTCAGGATCTGCAGCTCCAGCTCGATGCCCATCGTCAGCGCCTTCGAGGCGCCGAAGGTCATGTCGCTCATCGCGCGTCCTCCGCCGCCTCGCCGGCGCGGCGCAGCGCAAACTCGGCCGCCAGCGGACCGGCGAAGGCGAGCACGGTGATCGCCAGGAACATCGCCGCGCCGATCTCGTCGGCCAGCGGCGGCGACCGCGTCAGCAGCTCGTGCAGGATCAGCAGCGACAGCCCGGACATCGGCGCCAGCCCCAGCCCGACCAGCGCCGACTTGCGCAGCGCCAGGCCGCTGGCGCTGGCGAGCAGCAGGATCGGCACCGCCTTGCCGATCATCCGCGCGACGATGAAGGCGGCGGCGAGCGGCAGCGCCGCCGTCCAGCCGGCGAACTCGAGGCCGGCCCCCGTCAGCGCGAACAGCAGGACGATGAACAGCATCGCCGTCTCGCCGAATTTCAGCGACACGAAGTGCCGCTCGCGGTCGAGCAGGCGGCCGATGACGCCGAGCAGCAGCAGCGCCAGCGGAACCGAGAGCCGGAGCATCGTCGCCGCCGCCACCGTGAGCAGCACCAGGGCCACGGTGGCCGAGAACTGGAACGCCGGCCGGCGGCCGAACAGCCGCAGCAGGCTCAGCATCACCAGCGCCAGCACGCCGGCGAGGGCGAGCGAGGCGCCGACCAGGTACAGCGGGTGCAGGATCATCGTCGCCAGCGGCCCTTCGCTCTCGAAGTGCAGCCAGCCGACCATCAGCGACAGCCCGATCACCGCGTAGGCCGTGTTCAGCGCCGTGAACAGCATCACCCGTTCCGTGACCTGGCCCTGCGCCCGCAGGTCCTTGATCACGGTCATCACCACGGCCGGCGAGGTCGCTACCGCCAGCAGCCCGGCGGCGGTGGCCGTCACCGGCCGCAGGCCGAAGTAACCCATCGCGAGGTAGACGAGGGCGAAGGTCAGCGCCGCTTCGAGCACGCTGGCGGCGAGTAATGACGGGTTGCGCCGCAGCCAGCTCAGGTCGACCCGCTGGCCGAGTTCGAACAGCAGCATGCCGACGGCGATGTCGACGAAGATTCGCAGCTGCCCGACGGTGCCACCGTCGACCACGCCGCCGACCGCCGGGCCGAGCACGGCGCCGACGGCGAGATAGCCCAGGATGCGCGAGACGCGCAGGAAGCGCCGCGCCGACTCGCCAGCGAGGATCGCCGCCAGCAGCAGCACCGCGATCCACGCCAGCGGCGGGACAGGCAGTGGCCAGGCAGGGAGAAACTGAAACGGGTCCATGTCCGGTTGGGCTGGGCGGCGTCGCGACGGGGACGCCGTGACAGGCATCGGGCGCCTGCTGCGGAGTCGCCGGCGGCGTCGTGCTCGGAGCCTCGGGCGACGAATGCAGTCTATTCGTTCGCGCCGTCGCCCATTCTTCGGGATCGCCCTACGCACAGACCCGTAGTCCGCCGGGCCGCAACCGGCTGCTCCACCGGGCGCCGAAGCAATCTGCCCTAGCGGTCCCGGCCTCTGCGACGGCGCGTCGCAGTCGCTCCTCTGCCGCGCGGATCGGCGCCGCGGCAGGGGGCGTCAGCGACTGCGGCGCAGGCTGCCTGGCCGCGGAACGCAACTGCGCCTGTCGATCACGCCCGGTTCAGACCAAAGGCCTCGATGAACTCGGCTTCGGCCGCCAGCCAGTCCTCGACCTCCTGGCCCGGCGTGAAGCCACGCCGTTCCGCCCGAAGATACGCAGCGTGGGCGATCCAGCGGTAGCGCTCCTCGTCGGTCGGCACGTCGATCGAAACCGGCGCCTGGGCGATCGCGGGAGTCTCGGCCGGCCGCGGCTTGCGGGGCGCGGCGGGGCGCCGCTTTTCGGTCGCCGGCGGCTTCGGTGCCTCGGCGGCTTTGCTTTCGGTCTTCGTCGTCTTCCTGGCGGGTGCCTTCGCCGCCGGCTTGGTGCTGGTCTTGCGCGTGGCCATCGACTTCTCCGTGCAGATGCGAACGTGGTACGCACACTCTTATACCGCACCGCGGCAAGCGGCCTGTTGACGGCTCGCACACTGGCGCGCCGAGCTGGCCCCGTCGACGCCGGCGCCCGTCGGCTCGGTCGTTTTCATGATCTGTCGATCGCCGATCCGCGTGAGTACCGGCGCCCCTTCGGCCCCGGCCCGGCGCCGCGCCCGGGCTATCGTCGCGCGCGTTCTGAATGTCGCGGGGAACGGCCGGCCGGGGGGACGGCGCCGCTGCGACAGAACGACTCATGAAGACGGCAGTCAAGTGGAGCCTGTACCTGCTGATCGCTGCGGCGGCAGCCGGCGGCTACTACGTCTGGCAGCAGCCCAGAAGCTCGCGAACAACCGACAACGCCTACGTCGGCGCCGATTCGGTCCCGGTGGCGGCGCAGATCGCCGGCCGCGTCGTCCAGGTGCACGTGAAGCCGAACAGCACGGTCGTCGCCGGCCAGCCGCTGTTCGACCTCGACGACCGGCCGCACCGCGTCGCGGTCGAACGGGCGCAGGCGAAGCTGGCGCAGGCGCGGCTGCAGGCGCGCGAGGCGATCGCCGAACTGGCGGCGGCGCAGGCCGACGTCAAGCGCGCCGAGCACCTGATCACCCAGGCCGACGCGCGGCTCGCCCGTGCCAACGAGCTGGCGCGGCAGGGCTTCGTGTCGTCGCAGTCGACCGACGATGCGCGGGCGCAGCTGTCGGTGGAAACGTCGTCGCTCGATGCGGCGCGGGCGCGTGTGCGCCGCGTCGCCACCGGCGTCTACGCCGACATCGAGAAGCATCCGGCGGTGCTGCAGGCCGCCGCCGAACTGCAGCAGGCGCTGCTCGACCTCGAATACACGCGCGTCGCGGCGCCCGCCGCCGGCCGCGTCACCAACCTGCGGCTGACGGCCGGCACGCAGGTGCAGGCCAACGCGACGCAATTCGTGTTGGTGGCCGAAAACGGCTACTGGGTCGACGCCAACTTCAAGGAGGGCGAGCTGCCCGGGATCCGTCCCGGCCAGCGGGCGCAGGTGGAACTCGACGCGATGCCGGGCCGGATCTTCGACGGCACCGTCGAGAGCATCAGCCCCGGCACCGGCGCCGCTTTCGCCCTGCTTCCGCCGCAGAACGCGACCGGAAACTGGGTCAGGACGGCGCAGCGGGTGCCGGTGCGGGTGCGGCTCGTCGAGCTGCCGCCCGATGCCGTGCTGCCGATCGGCGCCAGCGCCACGGTGAAGGTGGCGCTGCGGTGAGCGCGCCGGGCCGGTCCACGGCCGCGCTCGTAGGCGCGGCCGGCTGCG
>CAYLZU010000289.1:994-4612 GCA_964388005.1 uncultured Burkholderiaceae bacterium | reverse complement strand
CCCAAGGGCGAATCCCTGAGCGCGCAGCGCGAAGGACAACATACAAGCCCGCCGTGCCCGATCCCGGGGGCGAAACACAGAGCGCGCAGCGCCGGAGGAACCAAGCAGACATGGTCAGGGGCGCCGCGCTTGCCGGCCTGATCGGCCTCACCCTTGCGTGGGGGCTGAACTGGCCGATCATGAAGTTCTCGCTGCGCGAGCTGTCGCCGCTGTACTTCCGCGCCGCGACGATGAGCGGCGGCGCCCTGCTGCTCGCCGCCTGGTTCAGCGCCCGCGGCCACGACATGCGGCTGCCGCGCGATGCATGGTTCCCGGTGGCGGCGCTGGCCCTGCCCAACGTGCTCGGCTGGCACCTGTTCTCGATCCTCGGCGTGCAGGAGCTCGCCTCGGGGCGGGCGGCGATCCTCGGCTTCACGATGCCGATCTGGACCGCGCTGCTGGCGGTGCTGTTCTTCGGCGAGCCGCTGACGCGCCGGCTTGCCTTCGGCGCCGCCAGCGCCGCGGCGGCGATCGCCCTGCTGGTCGCGCACGAGTTCGTCTCGCTCGCCGGCCGGCCGCTGGGCATCGTCTGGATGCAGATCGCGGCGCTGTCGTGGGCGGTCGGCACGATCCTGATGCGGCGCACGCGGCTTGCCCTGTCGACGCAGGCGATCACGGTGTGGATGATGCTGCTGTCGGCGGCGGCGTTCTGGCTGATCGCGCCGGTATTCGAGCCTTGGCCGCGCTGGCAGTTCTCGGCGCCGATGTGGCTGGCGCTGGCGTGGGGCGTGGCGATCAACTATGGCATCGCCCAGGTGGTGTGGTTCGGGCTGGCGCGGTCGCTGCCGCCCACCGCCAGCGCCTTCTCGATCATGGCCGTGCCGCTGGTCGGCACCGTCTCCGCGATCGCCATCGTCGGCGAAGTGCCGCGCTGGCAGGACTGGGCGGCGGCGCTGTTCGTTATCCTCGCCATCAGCTCGACGCTGCTCGGCCGCCCGGCTGCCAAATGACTCCGCCCCGGATCACGCTGATCGTCGCCCGCGCCCGCAACGGCGTCATCGGCCTGCGCGGCGGGCTGCCCTGGCGCTTGCCCGAGGATCTGGCGTTCTTCAGGCGCACCACGATGGGCCATCCGATCGTAATGGGCCGCAGGACCTGGGAGTCGATCGGCCGGCCGCTGCCGGGCCGGCGCAACATCGTCGTCTCGCGCCAGCCGCGATTCGAGGCGCCGGGCGCCGAGGTCGCGGCGAGCCTCGATGCGGCGCTGGCGCGGTGCGCCGGCAGTCCCGAGGTCTTCGTCATCGGCGGCGCGCAGCTGTATCGCGAGGCGCTGCCGCGCGCGCAGCGGCTGATCGTGACCGAGATCGACGCCGACTTCGACGGCGACACCCACTTCCCGCCGCCCGACCCGGCGCAGTGGCGCGAAACCGCGAGGGAGCACCTGCCGCCGTCGGCGGATCGCCCCTTTGCGATCGACTTCGTCACCTACGGCCGTCGCCCCTGAAGGCCGGCGCGGGCCAGTGGTCGATGTCAGCCGCGGCGCAGCATCGGGCGCGCTGCCCGCCGCCGCGCATTCCGGAGCACAATTCAGCGACCGCGTGACCAGCGGCCATGTTCCTTGCGTGAGCGGAGGGACTTCGATGCGCAACTGCCTGCTTGCTCTGCTCTGCGCGCTGCTCGCTGCCTGCGCCGGCCCGCAGGCCGTGGTCAGGGCTCCGGCATCGCTGTTCGACGACAGCCTGTTCTCGGCGCCGTCGGAGCGCGTCGGCGCCGACGAAGTGTTCGCGCTGAACGACGCCATGCGCGCCTACCTGCAGCGCCCCGAGGTGGTGGCGAAGCTGTACCGCAGGGGTCCGCAGCAGGGCCTGATCGACGCCCTGTACCAGGACAGCGAACTGAAGCTGCGCTACGACACCGGGCTCACGCGCAATGCCGCCCGGGCTTTCGACGATCGCGCCGGCAACTGCCTGTCGCTGGTGATCATGACGGCGGCCTTCGCCAAGCAGCTCGGCTTGCCGGTGCGCTACCAGAGCGCCTACCTGGAGGAGTCGGTCAGCCGCAGCAACGACCTGGTGCTGCGCAGCGGCCACGTCAACATCACCCTCGGCAGGCGCCTGTTCGACGGCCGCGGCGGCGAACAGCAGCTGCTGACGGTCGACTTCCTGCCGCCGCAGGACCTCGCCGGGCTGCGCACGCGCGAGATCCCGGAAGACACCGTCATCGCCATGTACATGAACAACCGCGCCGTCGAGGCGTTGGTGGCGGCGCGGCTCGACGACGCCTACGCCTGGGCGCGCGAGGCGGTGCAGCGCAGGCCGCAGTTCCTGCCGGCGCTGAACACCCTCGGCGTCGTCTACCTGCGCCGCGGCGCGCTGTCGCAGGCGGCGCTGGTGTTCGCGCAGGTGCTGGATCAGGATCCCGCCCACCGCGCGGCGCTGGCCAACCTCGCCGGGTCCTACGCCCGGATGGGACGCGTCGAGGAATCCCGGCTGCTGCAACAGCGGCTGGCCCGGCTCGAGCCGGAGCCGCCGCTGCGCGACTTCAACCTCGGCCTCGCGGCGATGAAGCGGCAGGACTTTGCCGCCGCCAGGGAACTGTTCTCGCGCGAAGTGGCGCGCGCCGAGGACTTCCACGAGGCGCACTACTGGCTCGGACTGGCGAACCTCCAGCTCGGCAATACCGAGCTGGCGCAGCGTCACCTCGCGCGGGCGCTGAAGTCGAGCACCAGCCTCGGCGACCGCAAGCTGTACTCGGCCAAGCTCGACTGGCTGAAGTCCGGCGGCCGCCACTGAAGAACCGCGCCGCGACTCTCCGCCGCCGAGGTCGCCGGAGCCGCGGACCTCACGCGGCCGAGGCCACGGGTTCGCGCATCGTCACGAACTCCTCGGCCGCGGTCGGATGGATGCCGATGGTGGCGTCGAACACCGCCTTGGTGGCGCCGGCCTTCAGCGCCACCGCGAAGCCCTGCACGATCTCGCCGGCCTCCGCCCCCACCATGTGCACGCCGAGCACGCGGTCGCTGGCGTCGTCGACGACCAGCTTCATCAGCGTCCGCTCGCTCGACCCCGACAGCGTGTGCTTCAGCGGCTTGAAGTTGCTGCGGTAGATGCGCAGCCTGCCCACGCGTTCCCGCGCCTGGGCCTCGGTGAGGCCGACGGTGCCGATGTTCGGGTGGGTGAAGACGGCGGTCGGGATGTTCTCGTAGTCGATCGCGCGCCTGCCGGCCCCGAACAGGCGATCGACGACCACCATCGCCTCGGCCAGCGCCACCGGGGTGAGCTGCACGCGGTCGATGACGTCGCCGACGGCGGCGATGTGCGGCGCCGAGCTGCGGAAGTGGTCGTCGACGGCGATCGCGCCATGCTCGGTCAGCGCCACGCCGGCGGCCTCGAGGCCGAGACCGGCCGTGTTCGGCCAGCGCCCGGTGGCGGCGAGCACGGCATCGGCTTCGATCGCGCCGCCGTCGGTGAGGCGAACCTCCAGGCCGGCAGCCGTCCGCCGCAGCGAATCGATGCGCGCGTTCAGCCGCAGGTCGACGCCCTTCTTCGCCATCTCGGCGGCGACGAACGCGCGCACGTCGTCGTCGAAGCCGAGCAGCAGCTGCGCTCCGCGTTACAGCTGCGTAACCCGGCTGACCAG
>CAYLZU010000289.1:0-984 GCA_964388005.1 uncultured Burkholderiaceae bacterium | reverse complement strand
GCCCGTTGAAGATCGAGGCGAACTCGCAGGCGATGTAGCCGCCGCCGATCACCACCAGCCGCCGCGGAAACGGTTCGAGATCGAACATCTCGTTCGAGGTGGCCGCCAGTTCCTGCCCGGGGAAGTCGGGTCGGTGCGGCGCGCCGCCGGTGGCGATCAGGACGTTGGCGGCGCCGATGCGTTCGCCGCCGACCTCGACCGTGTGCGCATCGGCCAGCCGCGCGCGGCCGCGCAGCAGTTCGACCCCGGCGCCGGTGAGCAGCTTCTCGTAGACGCCATTCAAACGCAGGATCTCGATGGCGCGGTTGCGCTTCAGGGTCGCCCAGTCGAACACCGGCGCCGGGCCCCTCCAGCCGTAGCCGTGCGACTCCTCGAAGTCGTCGCGGTAGTGGGCGGCGTAGCTGTACAGCTTCTTCGGGATGCAGCCGAGGTTGACGCAGGTGCCGCCGAGCGCGCCGGCCTCGGCCAGCGCCACGCGGGCGCCACGCTGCGCCGCCATGCGCGCCGCGCGCACGCCGCCGCTGCCGCCGCCGATGACGAAGAAGTCGAAATCCTGCACGGTTGTCCCTCCATCGTTGGTGCTCGGCCGCGGCAACCTCGACCGGGGCTGGCCGACGCCGCGAGCGGACGAGCCCGGCCGCGACGGCGCATGTGGATCGCCGGCGCCATCACGAGACCCGTCGCAGCGTACCGCCGCCGCGCCCGTCGGCGTTCGGCGCGCCTGACCGGGCGGGCTGAGTGGGAACCCCTGGTGGCAACGACCCGGTCGAGTGCTGGCATCGGCAAGGTCCGGCCGGCACCGCAGGTCGTCCCCGCCTTGACAACCGCACCCGCACAGTCGAGTACGGTGCGACTCCGCAGACGCCGGAATCGGGCGTGAAGTCGATTGTCTGTCGATTTCGGAGCCGAAAGGCGCCAGCGGCGGTCGCTCGACCACAGGCCACGCTTTGAGCCGCAGTGCGGCGATCGCCTCCGCTCCGTCAG